>DASVPT010000254.1:0-2096 GCA_036389535.1 Actinomycetota bacterium | reverse complement strand
CTCATGGACGTGCGAATGCCAGACGGCGACGGCGTGCACGCCGCCAAAACGATTACCACGCAACACCCCGACACGAAGATCGTCGCGCTCACGTGGTCCGACGACCCGAGCACAGTCCGCGAAATGCTCACCGCGGGCGCCATCGGCTACGTGGTCAAGGGCGGAACCATCGACGAGCTGTGCGGAGCGATTCGACGGGCCGCGACCGGCGAGCCGGACCTCGACCAACGGGTTCTTCCGCATGCGGTCGAGGACCTGCGTCGCTTGTTGGAAGAGGAGCGAGAGCGGCGCGAGCAGATCGAGCGGCTGGCCAAGGCGAGGAGCGAGTTCGTCCAGATTCTGTCGCACGAGCTTCGAACGCCGCTCACGGTGATCTCCGGCGCTCTCCAGATGCTGCGCGCCGCCGTGGAATCGGAGGAGCAGGCCGTCGTGGAAAGCGCCATTCGGCGAACGGGCGAGCTCGAGTTTCTGGTGGAGGGTCTGGAGCTCGTCGCGCACGGGCCGACCGGCGAGGGCGTGGCCGATCCGAATCAGGCGGTCAAGAGCGCCATCAAGCGGCTGCCGCTGCCGCCCGACGTCGTGCAGGTCGAGGAGGACACGTGGCCCGGCGTTCCGCACCAGTACGTCGAGCGGGTCAGCTTCGAGCTCCTTTCGAATGCCGTTCGGCATGGACGCAGGCCGATCGAACTCTCAGCACACCAGCAGGACGGCGTTTGTGCCGTCGTCGTGAAAGACGCCGGGGGTTGGGCACCGCCGAACAACGACTTCTCGGCGTTCTTCCAGGAGGACATGTCGTCGACACGGATGCAGGGTGGCTTCGGCCTGGGGTTGTTCCTCGCGGCTCGATTGTGCGAAGCATGCGACGGCGACCTGAAGGTCACCGCGGTCGAAGCGACAACGGTGGCCGAAGCTACGTTCCGAGTCCGCTAGGGCCCGACGGGTCGGACCCTCGCTTACCCCTCGGCCTTCGGCTCCGGCCTGCCCGGTTGCTCAGGGACGGTTCCGCGTTTCGGCACGAGCACCTTGCGACGGAAGTAGAGGACCTCGACGCCGTCCTGGTTGTAGCCACGCGTCTCGACAGTGACGACGCCGCGGTCGGGCTTCGATCCCGACTCCTTCTTGTCGAGGACCGTCGTCTCGGCGTAGAGCGTGTCGCCGTGGAACATCGGCGCGGCGTGCCGGAGTGACTCGACTTCGAGGTTCGCGATGGCTTTCCCGGATACGTCCGGAACGCTCATCCCGAGGGCCAGCGAATAGACGAGGTTGCCGACGACCACGTTGCGCTTGAACTGGGTCTGCTCCTCGGCGTAGTGCGCGTTGGCATGAAGCGGGTGGTGGTTCATGGTGATCATGCAGAACAGGTGGTCGTCGTATTCGGTGATGGTCTTGCCCGGCCAATGCTTGTAGACGTCACCGACCTCGAAATCCTCGAGGTATCGCCCGAAGGGCCGCGCCTCACCCACCGCCATGCCCCGCCGGATCCGTCATGAGATCAAGGGAAATCGATCCGCCAAGTCGCCAAGCGCGGCCCGGTCTTCCTCGCTCAGAGGCCGGCGGCCCGTTCCCTTTTCGATGAAATCAACCCCATTCCAATCGGGAATCGCGGTGATGTCGGCGTCGAGCAGCCCCACCAGGATCTCCTGGGTGATCTCCAGTCCTGCCTCGGAAGGATCGGCCGGCAACCCGAGCGCATCCATGATGTCGGCGCGGTGCACCGTCAGTTCGAGCACGCGCGTGCGCACGAAGTCGTCGAGCGTCAGAACCGGTTCCCATGTCTTCATCGGACGGCCGGGGTCCGCGGTCGCCGCTCGGCCGAGGGACCGTCGCCACAGGTCGTCCCACGCGGCAGCCAGCTCTTGCCCCGACCCGAACCTGTCCGCCACCTCCTTGGCTCGATCCGCGATGTCGGTCGCGTCGTGGCTCGGGTCGTATCGGCGCCAGTACGAAACGGCGTCTTCATCGACCACCACCGGTTCGTCGTCGTCGAGCGCCCAGTTGGTGCGGTCGATCCCCCGATAGAGGTGCCCCAGTAGCTCCTTGACGTTCCAAGCCGGCAAGCGCGTCGGCTTGGCGAAATCCTCCTCCGGCAGCGTCAG
>DASVPT010000253.1:0-4227 GCA_036389535.1 Actinomycetota bacterium | reverse complement strand
GCCGCGTTGACCTCAACGAACGGCGGCTCCTCCAGCGCTTCCTTGAGGAGATCGGCGCCCTTCGACAGCTTCCCTTCATCGACAAGCAGCGGGTAGGTGAACAACGTCAGTCCCTCCGGCGGGGGGGAGGCGCCGGAAGCGGTGGGGTTGGGCCGGGGCTGGCCGCCGCGCAGCGCGCCGACCTCAGCCGGCAACAGCAGACGTGCCATTTCCTCGTGCAAGTCGTCAAGGGAGTGGAAGCCCATGTCTTTCCCCATCGCCTGCGAGAGCTCCTGGAAGATCTCCCACTCGGCCCTCGCCAGGCCTGTCACCGACCGCACGGGACGAAGTCGCTGAGCGCGCCCCTCCCAATCGGTGTAGTGACCGTCCTTCTCGAGGTACGGCGCCGCCGGAAGCATGGCGTCCGCGTAGATCTCCATGGCCTCGGAGGAGATGTCCACCACGACCTTGTACGGCACGTTCTGAAGCGCTCGCCGCGCCAGCGTCGCGTCGGGAAAGTCAGCCAGCGGATCGACCCCGACCAGGAACAGCACGTCCAGCTCATTGTTCGCGGCCGCCTCGAGGATCTGCCGAGTGTCACGGCCCGCACGATTGGGGAGCAGCGTCCCCCACGCCACCTCGACCAGAGATCGGTCGCCGTCTTCTTCGATCGCCTTTCCTCCCGGGAGAAGCGCGGGGTGGAGGCCGGCCCGAAGAGCGCCGCGATCGTTGGCGCGGCGGCACAGCAGCGAGAAGCGCCCACCGACCGACTCGGCTAGAGCCGCCGCCGCCGCCACCGCCCCCTCGCTCTCCAACAGCCGCGGCCCCGCAAGCACAACGGTTCCTTCTCCGGCTTCCTGAAGCGCCGTTCGAATAGGCCGGTCGGCGCTGTCCACAAATCCCTCGCCGGTTCGTCGGACATCCGCCTCTGCCTCGAGGCTCTGGGTCAGGTCACGGAGCCACGCCGCTTCTTCGCCAGGGCGACACAGGACGTGCTCGGCGATGTCCCAGAGCCGCGTGCGCCGCGGGTGAATCACGAACACCTTCGCCCCTGACTTGCGCACCGCCTTTCGAATCCGCAGGTGGAGGATCGGCAGCTCCTGCTCCACATCCATGCCGACCACGACGATCGCCTTCGCTCGCTCGACGTCGCCGTAACTCACGGGCATTCCCGATGCCTGGAGTCGCTCAGCCGTTACGGCGCTCTGGTCGCCGCCCGCCACCCGGTGATCGATGTCATTCGTCTGGAACGCGGTTCGGGCCAGCTTCGAGAGGGCGAAGGCGTCCTCGTCCGAGAGCCGTCCGTCGGCGAGCACGGCCACCCGCTTGTCCTTGCACCGGTCGGCAATCGCGGAGAGCGCATCGCCGAACGAGACCGGCTCGAGCCCGCGCTCCCGAAGGAGCGGCGTAGTCAATCGGCTCTCGTCCGGGAACCGGAAAGCGTACCGACCCTTGTCGCACAGCCACGCGTCGTTGACGTCGTAGTTGTCACGCGCGAGATGCCGGACCACCTCTCCGCGGCGGAGATCGACTCGAATGTTGCACCCGCACGCGCAGTGGGGGCAGATCGAATCGCCGCTCTTCAGGTCGAAGGGCCGCGCCGCGAACCGGTAGGTCCGAGCTGTGAGGGCTCCCACGGGGCAGATCTGAACCGTGTTGCCGGAGAACGGACTCTTGAAGTCCTCGCCCGGCGCGATGCTGACCTGTTCGGCGGCGCCGCGGTCGAAGAGCTCGATGAAACGATCGCCGGAGATCTCGTCGCAGAAGCGCGTGCAGCGAGCGCACAGCACGCAACGTTCGCGGTCCAGCGCGACCAGCGGCGAGAGCGGGAGCGGCTTTCGGTAGGTCCTCTTCGCCTCGGTGTAGCGGCTTTCACCTGGCCCGAAGGCGAGCGCCTGGTCCTGAAGGGGGCACTCACCACCCCGGTCGCACACCGGGCAGTCCAGCGGGTGGTTGATCAGAAGGAACTCCAGGACCGACACCTGGGCCTTCTTCACCTCGTCGTCGGTGTACTGCGTGTGGACGACCATGCCGTCGGCAACAGGCGTTGAGCACGACGTCATGAGCTTTCGTTGACCTTCGACCTTCACGTAACACTGGCGACACGCCGCGACGGGCTCGAGCAATGGGTGATCGCAGAAGCGAGGGATCTCCACTCCGAGCTCCTCGGCGGCCCGAATGATCAACGTTCCCTTCGGAACGGTGACTTCCTTGCCGTCGATGGAGAGCGTCACCAGGGCCTGGCCGTTGCCGTTGGTCACGTCAGCACCTCGCCCAGCTCGATCTCCCGGCCTTCCGGCAGGACTTGCTCGAGCGCACCCATCGTGCCGCCGGTCTTCGCGGTGACCGCTTCCAAGCGGGGCCGCTCTTCGTTCTTGAACGGACAACGCCCCAGGCGCACGTGCTCCTCGTATTCCTCGCGGAAGTACTTGATCGAAGAGTCCAGCGGCGACACCGCCCCGTCCGCCAGCGCGCAGAACGACTTGAACAGGATGTTGCCGCTGACCTCCTTGATCAGGTCGATGTCGTCCGACTTGCCCTGTCCATGTTCCATGCGACGAAGGACCCGGGCCATCCACCACGTTCCCTCGCGGCAGGGCGTGCACTTGCCGCACGATTCGTGGGCGTAGAACTGCGTGAAACGCAGCGTGGTGTCGACCACACAGTCTCGTTCGTCCAGAACGATCATCGCCCCGGTCCCCAGGAGCGAACCGGCCGCCTGGATCGAGTCGAAGTCCATGGGCGTGTCCAAATGATCGGGTGTGAGATACGGAGTGGAAGAGCCGCCGGGCGTCCAGGCCTTCAGCCGCTTGCCGTCAAGGATGCCGCCCGCGTACTCCTCGATGAGGACACGCGCCGGCGTTCCGATGGGGACCTCGTAGTTGCCGGGGCGATTCACCTTGCCCGAGATGCAGAAGATCTTCGGCCCCTTCGATTTCTCTGAGCCGATGCTGGAGAACCAGTCCGCCCCGCGCTCCACGATGTGCGGGATGCACGAAAGCGTCTCCACGTTGTTGATGATGGTCGGCGACTTGTAGAGACCTTCCACGGCGGGATACGGAGGGCGAAGCCGGGGCTGACCGCGGTATCCCTCGAGCGACTCGAGCAGCGCGGTTTCCTCTCCGCAGATGTAGGCGCCGGCGCCGCGATGAACCACCACGTCGAGGTCGTAACCCGAGCCGAGGATGTTCCTCCCGAAGTAGCCGCGGTCGTACGCCTCCGCGACGGCCCGCTCGATCACGGTCGCCGGCCAGACGAACTCGCCTCGGCAATAGATGAACGCGGTGTGGCACTGGTTGGCGAATGCGCAGATGGCGATGCCCTCGAGCAGCTGATGGGGATCGCGCTCGATGAGTTCGCGGTCCTTGAACGTTCCCGGCTCGCTTTCGTCCGCGTTCACGACCACGTACACCGGCTTGCCGGTGTCCTTCGGCGTCAGCGACCACTTCTGGCCCGTCGGAAAGCCGGCGCCGCCTCGGCCGCGAAGCCCCGACGCTTTGACAGCCTCGATGATGGCGTCGGGTTCCATTCCCAGAGCCGTGCGCAGGGCTTGGTAGCCGCCGCTTCGCAGATACCCGTCGATCCCGACCGCTTCGGGATCGCGCCACCGCGCGGTGAGGACCGGTTCGAATTCAGCCATTCGGTTTGCCCTCGCCGTCTTCGGACCGCTCGCGCAGGGCGCCGATCCCCGCGAGCGCCATCGACACTTCCTTCAGCTCGCCGGGGACGCCGCCTCGCGATGCCTCCGGCACCTGGCCGGCGCGAATGGACTCGATCATCTGCTCGAGCTGCTGCTCGCTGACCTTGTCGTAGAAGAGGTAATTGACGGCGAGCACGGGCGCCTTGTCGCACGCCGCCATGCATTCTTCTTCTTCGAGGGTGAACATTCCATCTTCCGTCACGCCGTGTGCCGCCTCACCGAGCAGCTCGGTCGCCCGCTCCATCAACCGGCGACCGCCGAGCAAACCGCACGACGGGTTGGTGCAGATCGAGACCACGTACTTCCCCGCCGGATGGAGCTTGAGCATCGTGTAGAACGTGGCGACGGCTTCGACCTCGGCCGTGGTGATGCCGATGATGTCCGCGACCTCACGCATTCCTTGCCGGGGAACCCACCCTGCCTCGGACTGAACCAGATAGAGGAGCGGCAGGATCGCGGAACGCCTCGTCGGGTACTTCGCAACGATTCGCTCGGCCAATCGCCGCTTCTCCTCGGAGAGCACGGGGCCCTCCACGTCCGCGACGGCC
>DASVPT010000252.1:0-2453 GCA_036389535.1 Actinomycetota bacterium | reverse complement strand
TTGGAGCGGGATCAGCAGCTCAAAGAGAGACCATTCGCCGCCGGTCGGGCCGCTCCATCGCGCAGCCCGTTCCGCATGATGCCGACGGGGTCGGGTCCCCATCGCAGCGACCGAAGCCGGTTTCGGCAACCCCTTGGGTCTGAGAGCGTCAGTTCCCGGACATTCGAAATTGTCTTGATCTTCTCAATCACGCTTAAAAAATCGTCCCGTTACATGGGCCCTGACGGCGCAAGCCGATCGGAGGGCCTGATGTTCCGTGTTCTCGTGTGCCTGACTGACGAGCATACCCCCTGGCTGGTCGCCGTGGCGGGAAGCGTGTGCGTGGTCGCGAGCTGCATCGCATTCCAGCTCCTCCGCCACGCGACCGAGGCGCAGGGGCTGCCGCGGTTCTGGTGGCTCTTGGCGGCGGCTTTCTCGACCGGGGCCGGAATCTGGAGCACGCATTTCATCGCCATGCTCGCCTACGATCCTGGGGTCGTCGTCGGTTACGAGGCCGGCCCGACCTTCCTGTCGCTCGGCGTCGCAAGCGGAGTCAGCGCCCTCGCGCTCGCGCTCGTGGTGAACGCCCGCTCCGCCCGGCATCTTGCCGCGGGAGGGCTCATGCTGGGCCTTGGCATCGCGTCGATGCACTACATCGGCATGGCAGGGGTGGAAATCCCGGGCCGGTTCGAGTGGGATCCGGTTCTCGTGACCGCGTCGGTCGCATTCGGGATCGTCCTCTCCCCGATCGCATTCCTCGTCTTCGCCAAGCGCCCGACGCGCCATCCGACCCTCGCGGCAGGGCTCGTGCTGGCGTGCGCCATCTGTACCCTACACTTCACGGCGATGGCCGGAGCGCAGGCCAGGCCGGACCCGGCCGTGGCCGTTTCCGGCGTACTTCTGTCCCGCGACGCCCTCGCGGCCGCGATCGCGATCGCCATGCTCGCCATCCTCAAATGCGACTTCGCCAGCATCGTCGCCTACAAACGCATCCAGGCCATCCAGCACGAGGCCGGCTGCTTGAAGGCCCTCGCCAATTCCGCGGTCGAGGCGCTGGCGGTTTGCGATGGCGGCAGGATCATCGAGGCGAACGACAGCCTGGCGGATCTCCTCGGTTTGGCGTCCGAGGGGCTGCGCGGCGGGGCGTTTCTCGATCTTATACCGCCGGAGCAGAGGAGGGCCTTTCAGCAAGGCTGCCGCAGCGGCGGCGAAACGCCGATCGAGACGCATCTGACGAGCGCGGCCGGCGAGACCGTGCCGGTGGAGGTCTTCGTGCGCCCGATCACCTATGGCGGCCGTGAACATACCCTCTTTGCGATCAGGGACTTGCGCGAGCGCAAGCGCGCCGAGGCTCAGATCCGTTTCCTGGCGCACCATGACGCGCTCACGGGGCTGAAGAACCGGGCCTCCCTCCGCCCCCGCCTCGAAGAGGAGATCGCGCGGACGCTGCGCTCCGGCATCGGCTTCGCCATCCTCTACGTCGATCTGGACCGGTTCAAGCCGGTCAACGACACGTTGGGCCATGCGGCTGGAGACGATCTCCTCAAGGCGATCGCCCAGCGCCTTGCCGGGAGATTGCGGGAGACCGACGCCGCTTTCCGGCTTGGCGGGGACGAGTTCGTCATCGTGCAGACGAACGTTCACGACCGCGCCGGATGCGCCACGCTCGCGCGGGACATCATCGAGAGCGTCTCGGCTCCGATCGAAGTTTTGGGCCACGCCGTCGCGGTCGGCGCAAGTATCGGCATCGCACTGTGTCCCGGAGATGGGCTCGACGCCGACGCCTTGCTCCGGCGCGGGGACGCCGCGCTCTACCGCGCCAAGGCCATCGGACGGGGCGTTCACTGCTTCGCTGAAGCTGATCGCGAGCGGTCGTCCCGCGACCAAAACGAATGGGACGGGATCACGGGTGGGGTCGTCCGCTTGCGAGCCCATGCGTGAGCGTCGGCAGCGCCAAATCCCTTGTTCAAAGGACGCCGGACCGCTCCTTTGGACTCGGCCCAGATCGGCGATAGCTGACGCTTGAGCCTTGCTGGGCGGCGGTTGACACCGGGACGGCCCGTCACCATAACGACCGAGAAATCCCTGCCTCGCGGCGGGGCTTTTCGTCATGATGGCCGACGCGTCGGCGCGTCGGGGGAATGTCCCGAGCGGCAAAGGGGGCGGACTGTAAATCCGCTGGCTTACGCCTTCGTAGGTTCGAGTCCTACTTCCCCCACCATGGCATTGGTAGTGAGTGGTCAGTCAATCGTTTGTCGCTAACTGACGATTGACGAAGAACGACTGACTTTTTGGTCGCGGGTGTAGCTCAATGGTAGAGCAACAGCCTTCCAAGCTGATGACGAGGGTTCGATTCCCTTCACCCGCTCCAACATTTCTGCCACACTCTGAGTAAATCCATTCTTGGCCATTGCTCCTGAACGGGGTGCTTTGTATGCGCGCTCCGATATTCCTGGGGCATTGCCATGATCTCG
>DASVPT010000251.1:0-2720 GCA_036389535.1 Actinomycetota bacterium | reverse complement strand
GCGCCGGAGACGATGCGAGCTGGGCCTTCGGCGATTCCCGGTGAGGCCCCGATACCTTGCACCGCTCCCTGTCCGCCCGAGCGAGCCCGGCCGTAGAACTTTTCCAGTGCGGCATGGCGATCCTCGTCGGGCGGGCGCTCGCCAAGGTATTCCTTGGGCCCTTCTTGGAGGCCGCGCGCCAGCTCTGCTCGTCGCTCAGCTACGAGCGCTCGGAGATCGCCGCCTTGCTCGTCGGTGACCGCGGCACGGAGCTCGTCCCTCTGAAGCATCCAGACGTCGTCCACGCCATCCAGGCGTCCTTCGGCCAGCAGCCGCCGGCCGAATCCAAGGAGCACCTCGCGCGTCGCGAGGAGCCCCGGGTAGTCGATGTGGTACGCGTGGCTCTCCTTCAGCGCGTACCCGACTTTGGCAGCCTCCAGGACGTCGCGCAGCTCGGGCGCCTCCGAAAGCAGCTTCCGCTCGATCTCGTCGGCTTGCGCCGAGTGAGACAAGGAAGGGGGGGAGGCCGATTCCAGGAATAGCCGAACGCTTTCCAGCGTCATTTGAGGGAGTTCCGCTTCACGGCGGAGAGAAAGCTCGTGCCATCGAGAACGACCGCCGTACCGGGCCAAGTAATCGGACAGATCCCTGAGGAACGCCCGGCCGTTTTGAAGCTCACCGAGGCGCAGTAATGCGGCGTCCGGCGGAAACTCTCGAACCACGTCGTCGACGCCAAGGCGTCTGGCAGTTTCGGAAAGGCGCCACAGCCATCCATCCGCCTCGGTGCTCTCATTGGGGACGCCGTCCAGGACTCGATAGGGAGCGAGGTCATCCTCGCTTCCGAACCGCTCGACGTAGCGGTCGTGCAGCATCTCCGTTGCGATCTGCGCCGGGATGACCACGAGGAAGTGCAGCGTCCACTGCTCCAGAACGAGCGACCACATGTGGTCCAAGAGCTCGCCGGTGCCGTGCGGTGCGAGACGCTCTGGTCGAAGACCGTGGAGCTCCTCGGTGATCGCGTGAACGCGCGGCTTCATCTCGCCCTCCCAACGGGAGGAAAGCCCCAACGCGGCCGAGGAGAGGCCCTCTGGGTCTGGCTCCCAATCCGGCTCGAGCTCGCCCTCGTACGCCCATCCGAGATCGGTTCGAGCCTCGAATCCTCCGAAGGGGCCACGGAGCTCTCGCATGGCATCGTGGAGACCACGTCCGATGGCTTCGAACCACACGGTGCCCGACAACGGCGTGAGCTGCTCGGGGTAGTGCGACGGATCCGGCAGCCACGTCGCCGGCATCAGACCATCGGGGCGAGTGTGGTGATGGGCCTGCACTGAACGAGCCAGAGCTTCGTCCGCTCGAAGCAAAACTCCACGTCGACCGGGCGCCCGAACCCCTCGGCGGCCTCGCGGGTTAGGGCGGCGACCGCGCGAGCCTCGTCGTCCCGAAGCGACCGGACCAGTCGATAGGGCTCGTCCTTCACGCCCAGCCGCGCGGTCACGTCGCCAGCCGGTGTGACCCAAAAGCGGTCCGGGTTCGAGAGCCCCGAGACCAGCCGCTCTCCGTGGCCGAACAGACACTCGATGAAGACGTCGTCCGAGCCGGTGAGCGGGTCGCGCGAGAACGCCACGCCGGCCTTCGTCACGGGGATCTCACGCTGGAGGATCACAGCGACCGGAGCCCCTGCTCCTCCGCGATACGTCCGCACCCGATCCGATCGGCCCGACGCCCGGACGCGGTCGATCGCGCCGCGAAGCGTCGCTCGCGTCACCCCCATGACGCTCTCGTAGATCCCGGCGGCCGAGCGGTCGGCCGCGTCTTCTCCGAACGCCGAAGACCGCACGGCAAGCGGCTCTCCAAGGTCCTGGAGGATTCGCTGTGGGTCCTCCAGCGTCACGTCGCTGTCGGCGGGAACGACGGCGGTTGGGGGAACCGGGAGTCCAAGCGCGACGAGCCGCGCGAGCCCCTCTCCTTTCCCGCCCAGCTGTTCGGGCCGAGCGTCCTCGAGCCGAATGATCATGCGGCCAGCCTCTCCCTTCCCCACGAGTCGAGCCGGTCGACCGCGTTGAGGAGCTCTTGTTTGGAGAGACGAAACGGCACGGCATAGTGAGGTGGTCCTTCCAGGAACAGCGGGGGATCCTCGCCGCGAGCGCATTTCAGGATGTAGATGATCGAGACCGCGTGCCCGACGGCCAGGATGAGCCGTTCCGGCCGCTGCGCGACGGTTCGGTATCCCGTCGCGTACCGAACCGCCGTTTCCGCTCGGCTCTCTCCGCCGCCAGGCGGGACGCCGGCGACGCCGTGCTCGCGAAGCCAGGTCCGGAACCCCTCAACCAGGCCACCTTCGAACTCGCCGAACCTGATGTCGTTGAGCTCCGGTATCACCAGCCGCGGGACCTCTCGTCCTCCCAGCGCGATGTCGGCGGTCTGCCGCGTGCGTTCGAACTCCGTCGTGACGCAGAGCTCGATGGGTTCCCCTCGGAGGTGTTCCTCCAGGCGCTTCGCCTGCTGAACTCCCAACTCGGTGAGCGGGCCGGCCACGGCCGGGTCGCCGTTCGCCACGCCGCGGACGCTGAATGCGCTCTCGCCGTGCCGGGCGAGGATCACTTCTTCCACGGTCGCCGGTTCGAGTCAGTCCAGCCCAAGAAGACGGGCCGGGTTCTCCGCGACCATCTGACGGACCTCGCGCTCGGTCAGCCCGGCGTCCAAGAGCCGTCCGCAGATCTTTCGGTAGGCGTCAACCGGCA
>DASVPT010000250.1:0-2084 GCA_036389535.1 Actinomycetota bacterium | reverse complement strand
TAGTCGATGGCGTGCCCTTCCAGGAGCCAGAGCGCCTCGTCCAGGCCGGCGAGAATGGCCCAGGGCCACCCCCCGGGGAGTCCGCCGGCCCTGATCTCCGCCACGACCTGCGGGTTTTCCCCCTCGGCCACGAGCACGTCTCTCCCCCGCAGGAAGTAGACGTCGGTCACGCGTCCCTCGCGGATCTCCTCGGGAGACGCCACGTTGAGCCCACCGGCGGCGGGGTCCTTGCTGTTACGAATGACGGGAGCGAGCTCTTCGGTCGTGCTCATGCCTTGAGCTCTTCTACCAGTCCGGCGAACTCCTCGGCGAGCGCGGCCGCCGCCGTTTCGCTCTCCCCCTCCGCCCACACCCGGACCAGAGGTTCCTGTGGATGTGGGATGACCAGGGCCCAGTCTTCGCCCCGATACGTCTTCACGCCGTCGATGGTGACCACGCGTTGGCCGCCCAGTCGTTCGATCATTCGCCGCATGACGGTCCCCTTCGCCTCCCATGGCGTGGGTACATCACGGCGAGCGACGTGGGCGGAGGGCAATTCCGCGACCACATCCTGAAGCGATCTGTTCGACACGGTGAGGAGCTCCATCAGCTTCACCAGGCTCATGAGCGCGTCGTACGTGGCCAGAAACTCGGGGAAGATGAAGCCACCGTTCTCATCGCCGGCGAAGAGCACGTCTCCGCCATCCGCGGTACTCATCAACGCAGACGGAGAGATCTGTGTCCAAACGACCGTCCCGCCATTTCGCTCCACGATCTCCTCGGCGACCCGGGAGGTGGTGACGGGGAGAGCGATGCGAGCCTGTTCGCCCGCTGAGGAGACGAGGTCGAGCAACGCCAGGAGCGCGGTTCGGCCATCGAGAACAGAGCCGCTCCCGTCCACCAGCTGCAACCGCTCTCCGCCCTGATCGAGAAGCGCGCCGAGGTCCGCTCCGCTCGATGCAACCAGTTTGCCCAACGCCTCAAGGTTCTCGTCGAGCTGTTCTTGCGGTGCGATGACTCGCTCTTCGTCGAGCGCCGCGTTCACTGCGAGGACCGTGGCGCCAACGCGGCCGAGAATGGCCGTTCCCGTGATCGCCGTCGCGCTCCATCCGAAGTCGACGACGAGCTTGGGCGCCCGCTCACGAATCGCCGCTGCGTCCACCGTTTCGAGCAGCCCACGCGAGTAGTAGTCCCGCCCCCGCGCCGGAAAGTTGAGCTCGCCGATATCGTGGTGAAACGCCCGCCGTACGTCGTCTCGGTAATACGACCGCTCGAGCTGTCGTTGGACGCTCGCGCCGATGTCGAGGCCGCGTTCGTCGAAGAAACGAATCTCCACCGAAGAGGGATCGAGCGGCGGCGTCTGAACGGAGAAACCACCAACCGCCCTGCCGCTTCGTGCGTAGAACCGGGCGACCGGGCTGGGGACGACCTCCAGGTCGTCGCAGTCGTTCGCACCGCCGTTGATGCCCGCCACCATGGCGCGCTTGATGATCCGCGCCGAGCGGGTCGCGTCACGAGAGGCCACCACGGTGGATCCCTTGGGAAAGAGGCTGGCGTAGGCGAGCGCCAGACGAAGCGCATCCTCCGGAGTGATGTCGATGTTGATCAGCCCGGCCACTCCTCGTTCGCCGAACAGGCCGCGAGGTCCACCGGACTGCCACACGATCGACTGCGAGACGATGGCCCCAGAGTCGACCGACTTATAGGGATAAACCTTGACATCAGGGTTAAGAACGGCGCCCTCACCGATCCGGCACTCGTTGGCGACGACCACTCCTTCTTCCAGCCGCGCGCCGTACATGACGTCCGAGCTCTTTCCGACCACACATCCCCTGAGGTTCGCCGACTGCCCGATGTACGCGTAGTCGTGGACGACACAGCGATGAAGGAAGGCGCCGCTTCGCACTGCCACTCCCTTGCCGAGGACGGTGTGGTCTCGCAGCGTGACTCCGCCCTCGACGCGGGTGTTCTCACCGATGTAGACGGGACGGCGGACCACGGCGTCTGGATCCAGCTCGGCGCCGTCACCCAGCCACACGCCGCGCCGAACCTCGAATCCTTCGATCTCGAGCTGGACCTTGCGGTCGAGGGCGTCCCGGTGCGCC
>DASVPT010000249.1:0-6197 GCA_036389535.1 Actinomycetota bacterium | reverse complement strand
CGCCGTCACGCCGGCCTCGGCTCCGAGCGCCTCGACGTATCGGCCCGCGAGGTGACCGAGGTCGTCGTAGGTGTTGAAGTCGCAGTAGCCACATCGACTCAGGCAAAACGGGATGTGGACGTAGAGGCCTGCGTCGCTCATGCCTGTTTCCCCGCCGGTTCCTGATCCACGCGGAGGGCGGCGATGAATGCATCCTGAGGGACGTCCACCCTGCCCACCCGCCGCATACGCTTCTTTCCTTCCTTCTGGCGTTCCAGGAGCTTCCGCTTCCTGGTGATGTCACCGCCGTAGCACTTGGCCAGGACGTCCTTGCGCTTCGCCCGAACCGTCTCGCGGGCGATGATCCGGCTTCCGATGGCGGCCTGGATCGCCACGTCGAACAGCTGCCGCGGAATGAGCTCGCGAAGGCGCGTGGTGATGGCCTTGCCGTACGAGTACGCCTTCTCTCGGTGAACCACGGACGAAAACGCGTCCACCGGCTCGCCTTGCAGAAGCAGATCCACCCGGACCAGATCGGTTCGCTCATACCCCCAGTGGTCGTAGTCGAGCGACGCATAGCCGCGGGTCCGCGACTTCAACAGGTCGAAGAAGTCGAAGATGATCTCGGAGAGGGGCAACAGGTAGTGGATCTCGACGCGTTCGGTCGAGAGATACCGCATGTCCTGGAGGTCTCCCCGTCGCTGCTGGCAGAGCTCCATGACGGGCCCCAGGAACGTCGCGGGCGTCACGATGGTGGCGATGACGAACGGCTCCTCCACCCAGTCATACGTGCCCGGCGCGGGCATCTCCGACGGGTTATGAACGCTGATCGTCTGGTCACCCCGGCGCACGACGAACTCGACGTTGGGCGCGGTGGCGATGAGCTCGAGATTGAACTCCCGCTCGAGCCGCTCCTTCACGATGTCCATGTGGAGGAGGCCGAGGAAGCCGCACCGGAAGCCGAAGCCCAGAGCGAGCGAAGATTCCGGTTCATAGATCAGCGCCGCATCGGAGAGCTTCAGCTTGTCGAGCGCGTCGCGCAGCAGGGGGTACTCGCCGCCGTCCATCGGGTACAGACCACTCCAAACCATCGGCTTCGGTTCGCGGTAACCCGGCAGCGGTTCGGTTGCCGGGTTCGCCGTCAGGGTGAGGGTGTCGCCAACCTTCGCTTGCCGGACGTCTTTCATCCGGGTGATCAGGTAACCGACCTCGCCCGCGCTGAGCATGGGGACGGGGGTGGCGTCGGGGGCGAACACGCCGACCTCTTCCGCTTCGGAGATCGTTCGATTCGACATCAGCAGGATCTTGGAGCGAGGGCCGATCGCTCCGTCCACGATTCGGATGTAGGCCGCGACGCCGCGATAGGGGTCGTAGTTGGAGTCGAAGATCAGCGCTCGAAGCGGCGCGGCCGGCGAGGTGTCGCCCTTGGGGGGTGGGACCCGTTCCACGATCGCCGCGAGCACGTCGGACACTCCCTGTCCCGTCTTGGCGGAGACCCGAAGAACCTGCTCCGGCGGACAGCCGGTGAGCTCGGCGAGCTCGTCCACGACTTCGTCGACATCGGACTGCGGCAGGTCGATCTTGTTGACCGCCGGAATGACGACCAGGCCCGCCTCGGTGGCGAGGTGGAGGTTGGCGAGCGTTTGGGCCTCGATCCCCTGCGCCGCGTCGACCAGGAGAATGGCGCCCTCGCATGCCGCGAGGCTCCGGGATACCTCGTAGGTGAAGTCGACATGTCCCGGCGTGTCGATCAGGTTCAGCTCGTATTCGGTTCCGTCGATCGGGTACCGGAGCCGGACGGCTTGCGCCTTGATGGTGATGCCGCGCTCCCGCTCCAGATCCATGCGGTCGAGATACTGCTCGCGCATCTGCCGCTCGTTCACGGCGTGGGTGAGCTCGAGGAAGCGATCCGCGAGCGTGGACTTTCCGTGATCGATGTGCGCGACGATGCAGAAGTTGCGAATGAGGGACTGGTTCATCGGGAAGTTAGCCTACGCGCCGCTGTTACAATCGAGCGCCGTGGCAAACATCAAGTCTCAGATCAAGCGGAACCGTCAAAACGAGGTGCGCCGCGTTCGAAACAAGGACGTGCGAACGTCGCTGAAAACCGCAGCCAAGAAGGTGCGCACGGCGGCCACGTCCGCTGACGCGGATTCAGCCACCGCGCAGCTGAGAGCCGCAGCTCGAGAGTTGGACAAGGCCGCCTCGAAGGGCGCGCTTCACAAGCGGGCCGCGGCTCGCCGCAAGTCTCGACTCACGCGGGCGGTCAACGGCTCACTCTCACCGGCACGCTGAGAGCAGCCTCCCGGTCGCCGGCGATGGCGGCCACCAACGTCATCAGCACCACATCGGCGGCAAGGCCACCTTTCAGGGCGCGATCCGCCTCGACCACCCGGTGGTGCAGCTCCACGAGCGTCTGCCGACCGACGACGCGCGCCTGATCGCGGTACCGGCGAACCTGCCAGTCGAACCGGAGGCCCGCCTGCCTCGCCGCCTCCGCCGCCGGGACGTTTTCCGGAATTCCGGACACGCGCAACAGATCTCGTAAACGAGATGCGATCCCGCCCAGGATGAACAACGGGTCTTCTCTCGCTCGTAGCAACCCGTGGAGCACCGCGATGGCTTCCGGCGTCCGCCCGGCGAACGCACGATCGCACAGGTCCCAGATCTGCTGTTCGGCGGCGCCTTCGAACTGGGCTCGGACGTGCTCGGGGCCCACGGGTTGGCTGGGAAAGGCTGAGGCGAGCTGCTCCACGGCCTGGTCAAGCCGACCCGGCTCGTCGCCGATCGCCCCGACGAGCTCTGCCGCGGCGGGCGGGGAAAGGCGGACTCCGCGAGCCCGGGCGCGGTCCAGGACCCACTTCGGCAGGTCCTGTCGGCGGATCGCGATCTGCTTGACCTGACCCCCGGCGGCCTGCACCGCCTTTCCCAATGGGGGCGCGGTCTTCCTTCCCGAGACCAGCGTCAGGATGCAGACGGCCTCGGGCGACGGCGCCTCGAGATAGCGCTTGAGCTCTCGAGTTCCCGCTTCAGAGAGGTTCTGGCCCCCCGTCACCACGAGCGCCCGGCGCTCGCCCCAGAGTGAGGGCGTGGCCAGATCGAAGAAGTCGCCCGGCTGCCATTCGCGGGCGTCGAGCTCGCGTGTGCTGACCTCCCGGCCGGCGAGGGCGTCGACGGCCGCCTGCCGAACCAGGAACTCGTCGTCCCCCCAGAACAGAAGGACGGACGGCATCTCAGCCATGACCGGATTCTATGAGGAGCTCCTCGCCACGAAACGCCACGGTCACGTCGCCGCTGAGGTCGGTCCGGAAGACTCGCATTCCCAGGGCGCGCAGCTCGGCCAGAACCGACGGGACGGGGTGTCCGTAGCGGTTCGGGCCCACGCTCACCACCGCAAGGCGAGCGTGCACCGCGGCCACGAAGTCGTCCAGCGACGTGTCGCCGCCGTGATGGGCAACCTTCAAGACGTCCGCGGTTAGCGCCGACGGTCGTCTCTGGACGATGGTCTCCTGAGCGGGCTGTTCGGCGTCGCCCGGAAAAAGGATCGACGCCGGCCCGTACGTCAGGCGGAACACGAGCGAGTCGTTGTTCGGATCGGAGTCGGTCCCCTTGAAGCAGCGGTCCGGACCGAGGAATTCGAGCCGCATGTTGCCGACCGCGAGGACGGAACCGGGCGCCGGGTGCCGAAACGGGACGCCGGCCGCGCGGATCGCTCGAAGGAAGTGCTGGTAGAACGGTGAATCACCGAAGCACCCCGGGTCGACGGCGAGCGTGACGGCGAACCTCGCCAGAACCGACGGCAATCCGGCGACGTGATCGGCGTGGGGGTGCGTTGCGACCAGCAGGTCGATCCGCCGGATCCCCAGCGCCGCGAGCTTCCTGGCGACCTCCTGCTCGTCCGGTCCGCCATCGATGAGGATGGACGCTCCCTCCGGCGACCGCACCAGCGCTGCGTCGCCCTGGCCAACGTCGAAGAACGTCACGGTCAGGAAATGAGGTGGTCCGGCCCGAAGCGCACCGGACCACGTGAAGACGACCACGAAGGCAACGCCCAGCGGAATGGCCGCACGTGGAATGCGCCCGCCCGAACGAAGCCACCACGCCGATCCCAGCACCGCAGCGATGCCGACGACGAGGACCCACACGTGACTGCCTGATGAGGTCGCGATGGGCAGCGGCGATCTGGCCAGCCAATGGGCGAGCCCTTGGAGGTAATGCAGAGGAACCTTCGCCAGAGCGGCCACCATCCAGCCCAGGCTCCTCGAAACGAGCCCGAGACACGCCGCGGTCAATCCCAGGATCATCGCCGGGCCCACGGAAGGGAACGCCAGCACGTTGGCGATCACGGTCACCGTGGGAACGACGCCGAAGTGATAGAGCAGCAACGGCGTGACGCCTGCTTGGGCAGCCATGGTCGTCGCCGCGGGCAGCGCGACCCACCGTGGGATGAACTGCATTCGTTCGGCCAGCGGGGCGGCCAGCATCGCCATTCCGGCCGTCGCCGCCACCGAAAGCTGGAATCCGATGGAGTGTACGAGCGTCGGGTTCAGCGCCAGAAGGATCAGGACGGCGCCGCCCATGATCGCCGGCGGACTTCTCGGCCGCCCCAGATAGATGCCCGTCATCGCGAGCCACGCCATGGCGGCAGCGCGAAGGACCGACGGCTCGCCGCCGGTGAGGAGAACGAAGAAGCCGGTCGCCGCGGCCCCCAGACCAAGCGTCGCCTTCGGTCCAAGGCGGAGCAGAACGCCGAAACCGAGAATGGGCGCCAAGAACATCACCAGGTTTTCGCCGGAGACCGCGGTGAGATGGGAAAGCCCCGTGGCCCGAAAGCCCTCTTCGACCTGCGGATCGAGACGGGACGTGTCGCCAAGCGACAGCCCCATCAGCAACCCCGCGTCCTTTGGTGGGAAGACGCGACGAAACGATCCCGCGAGCGCCGAGCGAAGCGACCAGGCAGCAGCCTGAAGTCGATTGGCGGGTGGGCCACGCGCCTCCACGAAATCCACGTCCAAAACGGCCGAATACCCGCGCCTGATGAGGTAGTCCCCGAACGCTCCGCCGGGCCGGCGAATCGTTCCCTCCACCACGACGCTGGCGCCGGGCCGGATGACGGGCGCCGGGTTGTCGCCCTCGACCCAGACAGAGTCGTGCAACGGAATCCTTGGGCCATCCGGTGCGGTCAACAGAACGAAGGCTCGGCCACTCACGGCGGCCTTCCACCCCAGGTCCTCGGCGGCGGGCTCGGAGGTGAGCGACCCCCAGATCCGAACCCCTCGGCCATCGAAGTGTGCCAGCGGAGAACGAGCCACGCGCAGCTCATGGAGTCCGCCCCATCCCATCCCCAGGAGGACGAAGGCGAGGATCGAGGAGCAGACGCGAAGGATGGATCCCATCCGCGAGCGCCACCCGGTGATGAATCCAAGGACGAGGGCGCCGGCCATCGTGAGCCCGAGGGCAGAGAGGTCGTTAAGTGAGCGTTCGACGAAGATTGCCAGAAGGATGCCCGCCGCGAACGCCGCGGCGGCGAAAGAAAGAACAGCCCCGCCCATCCTTCAGACCGTCACCTGATCGCGAAGGTCGGCCAGTCGCTGATCGCCGATCCCAGAAACGTCGAGCAGATCGTCGACGGTTCGGAACGGGCCGTGTTGCTCGCGGTAATCGATGATTCGCTGGCCCAAGGCCGGGCCGATTCCAGGAAGCGTCTCCAGCTGATCGAGCGTGGCGGTGTTGAGATTGACGAGCGCGCCAGGTGCTCCGGCCGGTCCGCCGGTCGCCGTTCCACCGGACCCGCCGGAGCCCGTTGTCGTTGCGGGTGGCCCGGCCTCTCCTTTCTTCATGACGAGAATCTGCTGGGCGTCGGTCAGGAACGCCGCGAGGTTGAGCGCGTTCAGATCCGCTCCGTCCTTCGCGCCTCCGGCCCGTTCGATCGCGTCGACGACGCGGTCGCCGGATTGGAACTCGTACACGCCGGGATGCCTGACCCAGCCCGAGACGTACACCATCACTGCGGTGGGCGACGGCGACGGGCTTGTCTCCAACCTCTGGCTCGGCGGTCTGGCGGGAATTGCCGCGTCCACCCGGACCGGCGTCGGAAGGGACCGCAGATACCAGAAGATGACGCCGCCCACGAGGAGGACGGCGATCCCGAAGAGACCGAGGAGCTCGCGGGTCTCGAACGATTGGAATCGCTCTCTGATGTGCTCCCCGATCAGCGC
>DASVPT010000248.1:0-3636 GCA_036389535.1 Actinomycetota bacterium | reverse complement strand
CGCCATGGCGGCGTGCACGGCGCCCCAGCGTCTGGGAGGTGGCTTGACGCCTACGCCGGGCGCGACCGAGCCCACGGCGTCCGCGCCACTGCCGCCCGTCGATACCTCCAAGGACCCACTGGTGAACGTGGTCAGCCACGTGGCCCCGGCCGTCGTGAACGTCACGACGCAGGTCGTTCAGGTGGACCCCCTCGGCGCCGTCCAGCAGGGGAAAGGCGTGGGGACCGGATTCATCATTCGAGACGATGGCGTCATCGTGACGAACTTCCATGTGGTGGAAGGGGCCACCCGCATTCGGGTCATCCTGCCGCCACCGAACCGCGGCACGTTCACCGGCCGCGTCATCGGGGGCGACTCGGAGCACGACCTCGCCGTCCTCAAGGTCAACGGCCAGGATCTCCCCACGATCTCACTGGGGGACTCCGGACCCCTCAAGCTCGGCGAGGAGGTCATCGCGCTCGGATACGCCCTGGCCCTGGAGGGCGGGCCGACGGTCACGTCGGGGATCATCAGCTCGCTGCAACGGACGGTTGAGGTGCAGGACCCGGAGCAGGGGATCAGCCGGACGCTCCAGGACGCGCTCCAGACGGATGCGGCAATCAACCCCGGGAACTCCGGCGGCCCGCTCGTCGACCTCAGCGGCAGGGTGGTCGGGATCAACACCGCGGGGGCGGGGCAGGCCGAGAACATCGGGTTCTCCATCGCCATCGACGCCGCCAAACCGATCATTCGAAAGGCCATGCGAAACCCCGCCGGTCCCGTGGCGTACCTGGGGGTCTCGACCACCACCGTCGACGCGGGTCTGGCCTTCCAGCTCGGGCTTCCGGTGAAGCAGGGAGCCCTGGTCCAGGCGGTGACCGGACCCGCTGAAGCCGCCGGAATCGAGCAGGGCGACGTCATCGTGGCGTTCGCGGGTCAGCAGATCATCAGCAACGACGACCTCGGCAAGGCGGTCCTCGGAAAACGGGCCGGCGACAAGGTGGACGTTCGCGTTGTCCATGCCGACGGGCGATCGGAGACCGTGAGGGTCACGCTCGGGATCAGGCCGCTCCCCACGCCGTAACGGCGCGCCCCTCACCCCCGAGGGCTCGGCGAGTCCGCGAGAGGTTGCGCTAGCCTCGTTCTGCGGTGAGCACGCCCTTCGAGGCTGGTGAGCGAGTTCTCCTTCTCGATCGCCGCCGGCGGCGATTCCTGGTTCGGCTTCAACCTGGAGCGACCTTTCACTTCCACGGCGGCAGGGTCCCGCATGACCTGATTCTGGGGTCGGAGGAAGGCACCACCGTCCACTCGACCGCGGGGGCGACGCTGCTGTGCCTCAGGCCGACGCTGGCGGATTTCATCCTGAAGATGCCGCGCGGCGCGCAGGTCATCTACCCCAAGGACATCGGCGCGGTCCTGGTCTACGCCGACATCGCGCCGGGGCGAGCCGTCCTCGAAGCCGGGACGGGATCGGGCGCCATGACGCTGGCGTTGTGCAGGGCCACCGGCCCGGAGGGTCGCGTCGTTTCGTACGAGGCCAGGCTCGACTTCCACCAGAAAGCGGCGTCCAACCTCGAAGCGTTCCTCGGCAAGCTGCCGGACTGGCTTGAGCTTCGTGTGGGCGACGTTCAAGAGGTCGCCGCAACGGCCGACCGTTTCGACCGCGTGGTCCTGGACCTCCCGGAACCGTGGGCGGTTCTCGCCGACGTCGGGTCGGTCCTTCGATCTGGCGGGATACTCTGCACGTATCTCCCCACCACCAACCAGGTACAGCAAGCCGTCCTGGCCATGGAAGAGGCGGGATACGACGAGGTCCAGACCTTCGAGATCCTGCTTCGCTCCTGGCACGTGACCCCGCGAAGCGTGCGGCCGGACCACCGCATGGTTGCCCACACCGGATTCATCACCGTGGGGCGAAAGGGCCTCGCCGAGGGCTAAGGCTTTCGAACCGCCCGACCGAGGATTCCGTATACGACAAAAGGAGCAGGCGGCTCCCAAGAGTTGACGGCGGCGCGTCCTACTATGGAGCAGCCGCCCAGGGGAGGAAGGAAACCCGGCATGCCGCGCGAGAGACTGAGCGAACCCGATCCACAGGAACAGCTGGAGGCCTACGAAAAGGAGATCCACCAGCTCCAGACCCAGATCAAGTTCCTGGAGGACGAGACGTCGCTGCTCCGCCGCCGCATGACCAGCTCTCCCCGGCAGGCCAAGGTGCTCGAAGAGCAGATCCTTCAGCTTCGAAGCGAGCTCGCCCGGACCACCGCGCAGAACGAGAAGCTGGTCAGCGTCCTCCAATCCGAGCGAGAGCGCGTCGAGGCGCTCAAGGAAGAGGTCGAGAAGCTGGCGCGCCCACCGGCGACGTTCGGGGTCTACATCCGGCACAACGAAGACGATTCGGTCGACATCTACAGCGCGGGGCGGAAGATGCGGGTGAACGCCGATCCGGAGATCGACCGCTCGCGATTCCGGCGCGGCGCCGAGGTCATCCTCAACGAGGCGCTGAACATCGTCGACGTACTCGACCACGACGAGGTCGGCGAAGTGTCCACCGTCAAGCAGCTCCTCGGCGAGGACCGGGCGGTGCTGGTGGGACGAAGCGATGACGAGATGGTCGCCATGCTCGCCGCGCCGATCCGGGGCCACATTCGGGCGGGCGATTCGGTTCTCTACGACACGCGTTCCGGCTACGCCCTGGAGGTTCTCCCGAAGGAGGAAGTCGAAGAGGTCGTCCTGGAAGAGATTCCGGACATCTCCTACGAGGACATCGGGGGTCTCGGGCCGCAGATCGAAGACATTCGCGACGCCGTCGAGCTGCCGTTCCTCTACTCGGAGCTGTTCGTCGAGCACCAGCTGCCACCGCCCAAGGGCGTGCTGCTCTACGGACCTCCCGGCTGTGGAAAGACCCTCATCGCGAAAGCCGTGGCGAACTCGCTGGCGCAGCAGGTCGCCGAGAAGACCGGCCGCGCCGCCGCGCATTCGTATTTCCTCAACATCAAGGGACCGGAGCTGCTCAACAAGTACGTCGGCGAGACCGAACGGCAGATCCGCCTGATCTTCCAGCGGGCCAAGGAGAAGTCCGAAGAAGGCTTCCCGGTGATCGTGTTCTTCGACGAGATGGACTCACTGTTCCGGACGCGCGGCTCGGGAATCTCGAGCGACGTGGAGAACACCATCGTCCCGCAGCTGCTGTCGGAGATCGACGGCGTCGAGGCGCTGAAGAACGTCATCGTGATCGGTGCCTCCAACCGAGAGGACATGATCGACCCCGCCATCCTTCGACCCGGGCGGCTGGACGTGAAGATCAAGATCGAGCGCCCGGACGGAGCTGCGGCGCGCGAGATCCTCGCCAAGTACCTCACCACCGACGTGCCGCTGCACGAGGACGAGGTGCGGTCGGGCGGCGATCCCGAGCGAGCCATCCGCCGAATGATCGACGCCACCGTGGAGCGGATGTACGCGATGTCGGACGAGAACCGCTTCCTCGAGGTGACCTATCAGTCCGGCGACAAGGAGGTCCTCTACTTCAAGGACTTCAACTCCGGCGCGATGATCCAGAACATCGTCGACCGGGCCAAGAAGATGGCGATCAAGGATCTGCTGGACACCGGCGTCAAGGGCCTGCGGATCGGCCACGTGCTGCAGGCCTGCCTGGACGAG
>DASVPT010000247.1:0-6464 GCA_036389535.1 Actinomycetota bacterium | reverse complement strand
CAATCAAAGAATCCGTGGCCGCCATCGTCGCGGACCTGCGGATGGCGCTCAACGAGCTGCGCGAACTCGCGCAGGGAATTCACCCTTCGGTCCTTACTGAGGAGGGACTCGAAGCCGCTTTGCTTTCGCTGGCCGAACGTTCACCCGTGCCGGCGCGAATCCTTGCCGCACCAATGGAACGGTTCGCCCCGGGTGTCGAAGCGGCCGCCTACTTCGTCGTATCTGAGGCGCTGTCGAATGCGGCGAAGCACGCCGAAGCGACCGAGGTGACCATCGGCGTCCAAAACGTCGATTTCCGGCTGGTAGTGGAAGTCCGGGACGACGGCCGAGGTGGCGCCGACCCAGCGAAGGGAACGGGGCTTCGCGGACTCGCCGACCGGGTGGCTGCGGTGAACGGGCGCCTGGAAGTCAAGAGCTCACCGGGCGACGGAACGACCGTCGTCGCCGAGATCCCGTGCGATCCCGCCTCCGCTCCCGCCTCGGAGGCCGAAGAAACGACCGTTCAATAGCCGGGCGCGGGGGCCGGCCGAAGCCGCCTGCGTCAGCAAACCCCGTGCTATTCCACGTGGACGACCGTCAGCGAGTTGTCGACCTTGTTCAGCACCCAGAGCGACGAGCCCGATACCGCCAATTCGGCTACGCCTCGTCCGATTGGCAGTGTGAGTAGGGCATGATTCGTGGCCTCGTCGATTGCCGTCAGGATCGGGTCGCGGGCGTCCGCAACCCACACGACCCCATGCGAAACGATCAATGCGCCGGGAGCGGTTCCCACGCGGAAGCGTCGACGCAATCGGCACGTGCCTCGGTCGAACTCAGAAACCACGCCGGCTCGCTTATCCGCAACCAACGCATTGGCACCGAGCGCGACCGCATTATCGCCGTTCGGGATCGGAGCTCGACCGGAGGGATCCGACCTGTTTGCCCAAATGACGACGATCCTGCCACCCACCCGGACCACGATTCCGTCTCGATCGCCGGCGATGTCGCCGTGCTCGCCGGAGGCAAGAAGCTTCCTCCTGGCGACGACGGTGTTCGTCAACGGATTGATCTCGTACACCCGGCCGTCCAGCGGCTTCAGAACCCAAAGCGATCCCGCCGCTTCCGCGGCGTCCGTTGGATTTCCGCCAACGCGAATCCTCGCCACGATCTTGTTCGTACGAGGGTCGATTCTGGTCACGGTTCCGAAGCCCTCATCCACCGTCCAAATCGAATCGAACGCCCCGACGACATCCGAGATCAGAGCGTGGCCCTCGGTCCCATGCGGTGGAAGCCCGTGCGTTCGAATCGTGGCCAGCGTTCGGCCGGTCCGTGGGTCGATTCGCGTGAGTTCTGGCACGGCGTTCTGCCCCACCCAGACGCTGCCGGCCAGAGCCGCCAAGGTGGTGCTCGAGCCAGTCTGGAGTTTGAGCGTACGCACGACGCCCGTTTTCGACCGATCGATGGGCCACACGGGTTTCGGGGTCGAACTACTCAGGTGTCCGAGCGAGCTGGCGGCCCAAGCCACGCCACCGAGGAGGGCTAGCGCTGTGGCAAGCGCGCCGAGCCGTTCGTTCCGTCGGCGACGTGTTCGAAGATGGAGCAAGCGATCGAACGCGCCACGATCCGGGTGGGACTCCAGTTGCCGCTTTCGCTCGAGCACGTCACGAAGGTCGTTCATTCCTCGCTCATCTCCTGTCGCATCACTTCGCGCGCACGAGCCAACAGAACCCGTGTCGTTGAAGGCTTGATCTTCATGGCCGTCGCTACCTCATGCGGCGGAAACCCGAGCAGATCCGTCATGACGAGTGCCGCGCGCTGCCTGGGCGTCAACTTGACCAGGGCCCGGTCGATCTCATCGCGGTTCTGGACCTCTTCGAATGGGTCTACCCGGAGGACGGCTCGCACGGCTCTCTTCGCCGCAACAGCGGCTCGACGCCGCCGTGAGAACGCGGTGTTCATCGCCGTCCTGTAGAGGTAGCCGGTTGGGTTCCCCAGGCCCTGCACTACATCCCAGCGCTCCCAGACCTTCAGGAACGCTTCCTGCATCACCTCTTCCGCCTCCGCTCGGTTTCTGGTCAGCAGGACCAGTGAACCGAACAGTCCCGAATGCTCCATTTCGAAGAAGTCCTCGAACGACGCGGCCAACGCCTCGCCGTGGCGACCTTGAACGACGTGAGCGGCGTCACGCTCAGCGATCGTTTCCGATGGTGGATCACTGCCCTCGTTCATCGTTCACAGCAAGGACGCCCGAAGGCTGTCATTCGCTTACGCATGATCGTCGCACGAGGCCTCCGAGGACCGGAAGTGGCGTCTTGACGCCTTCGCCGGCTACGTCGACGATTCCGGCGTGACTGTCCGCGGGGGCAGGCCCGAGCCCAGTGACGGAGGCGTGGTGCGCGTGGTTGTTGCCGACGACTCCGTGCTCTTTCGCGAAGGGCTGGCGCGGGTCTTGCGTGACGCCGGGTTCGATGTGGTCGGACAGGCCCACGACGCCGAAGAGTTGATGTCCGCGGTAGTTCAAGAGGCTCCCGACGTTGCGGTTGTCGACATCCGGATGCCGCCGACTCACACGAACGAGGGGCTGGTCGCCGCTCATCGGATTCGAGAGGAGCACCCGGACACGGCCGTGCTGGTCCTGTCGCAGTACGTCGAGCCTCAGTACGCCATGCGGCTTCTTTCGGATGCCGCCGGCTCGGTGGGGTACCTGCTCAAAGACCGAGTGTTCGATCTGGCGGAGTTGGCGGATGCGGTTCGGAGGGTCAGCCGCGGCGAGTTCCTCGTCGACCCCTCGGTCGTCTCGCAGGTCCTCAATCGCCAGCGAACGCGAAACCCGATCGAAGGATTGAGCGAACGCGAGCGCGACATCCTCGCGTTGATGGCGGAGGGTCGCTCGAATCAGTCGATCACCGAAAAGCTCTACCTCAGCCCGAAGACGGTCGAGGCTCACGTTCGAAGCATCTTCATGAAGCTGGGACTCGAGGCGACCCCAGACGATCACCGCCGCGTGCTTGCCGTCCTTACGTTCCTCCGCTCTGAGCCGTCATGAGGTTCAGGCAGCGGTCCGGCGAACGAGAGGATGCTCCACGCGTCGGCGACGCCTATCAGGGCGTGTGCCTAGGTCGGGGAATTGACGTCCCATCGGCCTTTCCTTTCAGGGTTCGAAGAAGACTCCATGCTTGCGGCCGACGTCGTCGGCACGCGACGGGTCCGGCTGCGCCGCCACCTCTTCGAAGAAATCCTCGATGCCGCCAGGGACTGCCAAAGACAGCAGGCGGCCGCCGACATCTCCGGTGCTTGCGAATCTATGGAAGATCCCGCGCGGAATGAACAGGAACGTGCCGACTGGTGCTCGGAACTTCTCTCTGCCGGCCGTGAATTCGTACTCCCCGGCCAACACATAGAACATCTCATCGAACCCAGGGTGCGAATGGATACCGGGTCCCCTCGTGTCGCCGATTGATCGTTGGCTTTCCCAGACGGTGATTGCACCGTCCGTCTGATCACTGGGCAACTTGATCGTGAACAAGCTGCCTGTGTCGGGGCGGCGAATCATCTTTCCCTCACCCGGGCCAAGGACGATTGGGGACCTTGGATCGACCACGTCGCCTATCCAGCGCTTTCTGGCGACGGGATCAATCCGAGCTGCTGGAGCATCGCCAAGTTGTCGATGACGTGCCAGTGCTCGGCCATCTTGCCGTCCTGGAGCCGGTAGATGTCTATCCCGTCGATCCCGTACGGTTTTCCGGTCGCCGGGATCCCGAGGAACTCTCCGGTGTGGACCCCCGAGTTCTTCCATCGGACGACGACCTTGTCGCCTTCGGCGATGACGTCCTGGATGGCGAATCGGGGGTTGATGCCGTTGATGAGCATCGTGACTCGATCCCGAAGGCCCCCCAGGCCGGTACCCTGCCCCGGCAACATGTCGTGCTCGTCGTAGTCGGGGACGGCAAGCTCCTCCAGCAAGTCCACCTTGTGCTCGTTGAGCACTTCGCCGTAGAAGCGTTGAACCACCTGCTTGTTCGTTTCGATCGGCATCGTTTCTCCTCTCTTCTGGGGGCCCGCGTAGTATCCGGCGCCGGTGCAACCGAGACCACGAAATGTCCACCGACTTAACCCACCGACTTTGAGAATTCGAGGAATTGGCCGGAGTAGCCTGTTTTCCCTGGTGCAGTGCTGTGACGGCTGACGAATCCCCACTTGCCGCGATGCTGAGGCGAGCCCGACGTGCCGCGAGGCTCACTCAGGAGGAGCTGGCTGAGCGGGCCAGCGTAAGCGCCCGGACCATCAGCGACGTCGAACGCGGGTTGAGGACCACGATCTACCGAGACACCGCCCAGCGACTGATGGAGGCGCTCGGCCTAGAAGGTGTGCAGCGCTCCGACTTCGAGCACGTCGCCCGAAGGACCGCACGACGAGGGCCTCGGCCCGTTCCTGCGGCGGTCCTCGAAGCTGATCCATCGGCCGCCTGGATTCCCATCCCCTCAACGCCGTTGATCGGACGAGAACACGAGGTCGGGATCGTTTCCGACGCTGTCGCCACCGAAGAGATCCGTTTGCTCACCCTGACCGGTCCCGGCGGAATCGGAAAAACCAGGGTCGCCATCGAAGCCGCGAGACGCATGGAAGAGGAAGGAGTTCGCCGCGTGTTCTTCGTGCCTCTCGGTGGCACCACGGATCCGGCGCTGGTTGCCTCAACCGTTGCCGTCGGTGTGGGCGTGACGTCGCCCCACGAGCCGATAGCGCAAGCGGTCGCCGAGCAGCTCGCAGACGCACCTTCGCTGCTCGTCCTGGACACATTCGAGCACCTGATCGAGGCCAGTCCCTTCGTCGGCGACCTGCTCAGTCGGTCCATCGGCTTGAAGGTGCTGGTGACCAGCCGAGAAGCTCTGCACCTCAGCGGAGAGCACGAGGTGGTCGTTCCAGCTCTCCGGCCTCCGGACACGGCTTGGACATCGCCCGCTGAAGATGCCCGCCGAAATCCGGCTACCCGCCTCTTCATCGAACGAGCTCTGGCGGCGCGAAGCGACCTCGCGATTGACCACGAATCGGCGCTCGTGGTCCGCGAGATTTGTGTGCGATTGAACGGCTTGCCGCTGGCCATCGAGCTGGCGGCGGCGCGGGTGAAACATCTTTCGCTCGACAGGATTCGAGACAAGCTCGACTCACGTCTGAGTCTTCTCACGGGTGGCCCTCGCGACTTGCCCCGACGGCAGCGAACGATCCGCGACACCGTCGCCTGGAGTTACGAGCTTCTGAGTGCCGACGAGCAATCGTTGCTCAGGTCCGGCTCGGTCTTCGCCGGCGGCTGGCCGCTCGATGGGGCCATCTCGGTCTGGGGGGATGGCGATGGCCGTGCGGACGCGTTGCAGGCGATGAGCGCGCTCGTGGACAAAAGCCTGGTCTTCCTCGTCGACCCTTCAGTGGGAGAGCCCAGGTACTCCATGTTCGACGTCGTCAGAGATTTCGCCTTGGAGCAAGTTCGAGATGGGGGAGAACTCGAATCGCTGCAGCAGAGGCATGGTGAGTTCTATTTGAACCTCGCCGAAGCGGCTGAATCGCAACTTGCAGCTCGAGATCAGAATGCGTGGTTCAGCCGGCTGGGGGCGGATCACGACAACCTGCGTTCGGCACTGGCGTTCTTCATCGGTCAGGGAGATGGGGAGCGCGCGCAGCGACTCGCCGGAGCCGTGTGGCAGTTCTGGCGCCGAGAGGGCCACATCTCCGAGGGACGCATGTGGCTGCGTCGTGCGCTTACCGTCGAGGGATCAACGACGGCGAGTCGCTCCAAGGTCCTGTGGGCCGAAGGATGGTTGGCTTTCGTTCAGGGTGATTACGAGGACGGCGAGGCCGTCAGTAAAGAGTTGCTGGATCTCGCCCGGCGGCATGGGAGCCGTCTCGAGGAACGCAACGCATTGACAGTGCTCGGGATGATCCTCATGTCCCGTGGTCGCTTTCAGGAAGCTCTCTCGCCGTTCGAACGGGGGGTGGAACTCTGTCGCGGCCTCGGGACGAGTTGGCATCTCGCCACGTCACATCTGAACTTGGGGATGGCGAAACTCCACGCCGGCGACTTGGCGGGAGCGAGGGAGCTGGTTCTTGAGGCGCGCCAGATGTACGAGCAGATCGGCGATCAGAACTTCGTGGCCAGGTGCTTCGGGTACCTCGGCTACGCCGACCTGCTTGAGGGTGACGCGGCCGGCGCCGAATCCCTGTTTGCTTCGAGCCTGGAGCGATTCGTCGAGCTGGGTGATCTGCAGGGCATCGCCGAAGGGTTCGAAGGACTCTCGGCGGTTAGCGGCGCCACCCAAACCTTCGACTCAGCGCTGAGAGCCGCCCGTCTGGCGGGGGTCGCTCAATGGCTTCGACAGCGACTGACCGCGAAGCAGTATCCGTTCGACAGAGCTGGGATGGAACCATATCTGGAAGCCGCAAGAGCTGCCCTTGGCGAGACCGAATGGCAACGGTATGTGCTGAGCGGCGA
Source organism: Actinomycetota bacterium (assembly GCA_036389535.1). GTDB lineage: Bacteria > Actinomycetota > UBA4738 > UBA4738 > UBA4738 > JALYGK01. The sequence goes on along the minus strand of DASVPT010000247.1, from coordinate 4 downwards.
GCTC
>DASVPT010000246.1:0-6288 GCA_036389535.1 Actinomycetota bacterium | reverse complement strand
GCCGCCGAGCTTCGCCGGCGCATCGGCACGGTGGCCGAACGCATCGCCGCGGGCATGTTCGAGCCGCGGCAAAACCCGCTCTGCGACTGGTGCGACTTCCAGCAGGTGTGCCCGGTATTCCGCCACCGGTACGAAAAAGAGCAGGGGGATCCGGCCCCAAGGATGACCGAGATGCTCGATGAGTGGATTCGCCTGAAGCGCGAGGACTGGGAGCGGTACCGTCGGCTCGAGGAGCTCAAGGGGTTGATCAACGCGTTCTGCGAGGAGCACGGGTATCGGCGGTTGTACGGGTCCGACGGCGCGGCGGTGGATCGGCGACCGCAGCACGTGACGGCGCCCGACGAGGAGCACATTCGGGCGATCCTGGAACCGCTGGGGCTCTGGGACAGCGTGATCAGCGTGGATCCGAAGAAGCTGTCAGGGCTCATCGAGAGCCGGTCGCTGCCTCCCGACATCGAGAACGCCTTGCTGTCTTCTCGCGAGGAGGTTCGAACGCAGTACGCGCTGTATCTGAAGGATCCCGCGCGCGTTCGGCGATAGCCGACTCGGTGATCGAGGACAACCGCGCGCCCCAGTAGCGCAATCACGTCACTCCTTCCGCGCCACCTCGATTGCTTCTTGAAGGTCCTCGGGAAGCGGGGCCGTGCACTCGACCGACTCCTCTGTCATGGGATGAAGGAAACGGATTTGCCATGAATGAAGAAAGGGTCGCTTCAGTCCGAGTCGGACGGCGTCAGGGCCGGCGCCGCCATACGTTCGGTCTCCCAGGATGGGATGCCCGATCGAAGAAAGATGGACGCGTATTTGGTGCGTACGGCCGGTGCGTGGTCGCGCTTCCAGGAGCGTGGAGTGCGCGAATCGCTCGCGCGCCGTCACCTCGGTCGCCGCTGCCCGCCCGGTGACGGCTCGGATTCGAATGTGGGCGCGCTCGCGCCCGAGCGGCGCGTCGATCAGGAAATCGTCGTGACGAACAACGCCGCGAACGAGCGCGAGGTATTTCCGGTCGACCTCGTGGCGCCGAAACATGGCGGACAGCGCGGCGTGCGTCTCGTCGTCCTTCGCCACCACGAGCGCTCCTGACGTTCCGACGTCCAGCCGGTGAACGATGCCGGGCCGATCCGGGTCTGTTCCGCTCGACAGCTTCACTCCCCTGCCCAACAACCGGTTCACCAGGGTTCCGGCCCGAATGGACGCGGTGGGGTGAGTAAGGACGCCGGCCGGCTTGGAGACCACAAGGAGGTGGGCGTCCTCGAACATGACGTCCAGCGGCGCTGGGTCGGGCTGCAGCGCTTCCTGGTCGCGGGCCTCCAGCTCGACAAGTTCGCCGCCGGCGAGACGAAACGACTTCTCCCTGACCTCTCCGTCGACGTGAACCCTCCCCGCGGCGATTGCCCGCTGGACGTCCGCTCGCGGGACGCCGAGTCGCTTTGCCACCACCGCGTCGAGGCGCCCCGGCTCGGCGACGAAGGTCTGGGTCACGGCTCGCGACGAAACGCCGCCAGCGCCACCAGAAACGCTCCGATCACGATCGCCGAGTCGGCGAGGTTGAAGATTGGCCAGACGCGGAAGTCGATGAAGTCGACCACTCGGCCGGAGAAGGCCGGCCCGCGGACGATTCGATCCGTGAGGTTGCCGATGGCGCCGCCGAGGATCAATCCGAGCCCGAGCGCGCCGGGGTTCGAGGCGACCTTTGGCGACGTGACGACGATGACCACGCAGATGGCCAGCGTCGCGCCGAAGAAGAGCCAGGGGCGCCCACCGAACAGCCCGAATGCACCCCCCGCGTTCGTGGCGTATTTCAGACGAACCGCCCCGTCGATGAGCCGAACCGGTGGCCGGCCATAGAGGTGACGTTCGGCCAGCACCTTGGTCACGCGATCCAGACCGTAGACGACCGCGGCCGTCGCGTAGAGAAGGAGCAACCGGCGGCGAGCGTCCCGGATTCGGTCGGAGCGATCCGCAGTCGAGGCCGTGCCTGATTCCTGGTTGGGGGGGTCGGTCACCCCGTCAGCGGACTCGCTCTTCTGCCTGCTTGTCCTTGAGACAGAGATTGGCGTACGGAAGTGCCTTGAGGCGCAGCTTCTCGATGGGGCGACCGCACCGGTCACAGAGCCCATACGAGCCGTCGACGATCTTCGCGAGCGCCTTGTCGATCCTGTCCATGAGGTCGCGAAGGTTGTTCACGAGGGAGAGGTCGCGCTCACGCTCGAACGTGGCGGTGCCTGCGTCCGCGTACTCCTCGTCGAAACCCATTTCGCCGGTCAGCTCGCTTTGGTTGGTGGCGAACGTGGATTCCTCGAGCTCGTTGTACTGCGCCTCGAGGTCCTTCCGCTCAGCGAGCAGCCGGCCCTTCAGGTCGTCGAGTTCCTTATTCGTGAGAGGTGATTTGGTCGTGGCCATGGCGAATTCCGGGGAACGAGGGACGGTAGCACGAAGCGCTGACAGGATACTAGGTGGCCCGTCGCGAGCCGCGGCGTGAGTAAAATCACCCACTGAACCGGGGGAATGGCCGTCGCCTCGTCCCTAAGCGGGCGAGGCGTTCTTGTTATCCGGTTCTCGTTCTGGAGGGAACAACGAGATGGCCAGGCATCGCCCGGCGAACCCGAAAGTCAATCTGCCCGAGATGGAGCGAGGAGTCCTCGACTTCTGGAATCAAGCCGGCATCTTCCAGAAGAGCCTCGAGATGCGCTCGGGCTCCCAGGAATGGGTTTTCTACGAGGGGCCGCCCACCGCCAACGCCAAGCCGCACGTCGGAAACATGGAGACCCGCGTCTTCAAGGACGTCTATCCGCGGTACTGGACGATGAACGGCCGATACGTCCAGCGGAAGGCCGGCTGGGACTGCCACGGTCTTCCCGTCGAGCTCGAGATCGAGAAGGAGATCGGGACGAAGACCAAACGCGACATCGAGGCCTTTGGGGTCGCGGAATTCAACCGCCTCTGCCGTGAGTCGGTGAGGCGTTACGTCGAAGAGTGGCGCGCAGCCACCGAGCGGATCGGTTTTTGGATCAACCTCGACGATGCGTACTGGACGATGGACACCGGCTACATGCAGAGCGTGTGGTGGGCGCTCAAGACCCTCCATGGTCGCGGTCTCCTCTACCAGGCCGACAAGGTCACCGCGTATTGCCCGAGGTGCGGCACTCCCCTGTCCGACCACGAAGTCGCCCTCGGGTACGCCGAAACGGACGACCCCAGCATCTACGTCCGTCTACCGCTGATCTCCGGACCTCTGGCAGGCGAGGCGGATCTGTTGATCTGGACCACCATGCCGTGGACTTTGGTGCCGAACACCCTGGCCGCGGTCGGCCCCGAAATCGCGTACGTGCTCGCGTCCGGAGGGCGGGCCGGCGACCGCCCCGTGGTGATCGCCGAGAACCGAATCGCCGAGGCGCTCGGCCCCGAGGCCCACGTGGTCCGACGGGTTGAGCTCTCCGAGCTGGTGGGGGCGCGGTATCGCGCCCCGTTCGACTTGATCGGTCCTGGGTCGCCGTCAGACCCAGGCGGCGACCCTTCCTCCTGGCGGTTCGTGGCGGTCGGCGACTTCGTCAAGACGGATGAAGGAACCGGCATCGTCCACACCGGCGCCGCGTTCGGCGAAGACGACCTTCGGCTGGCCAGGGAGCACGGGGCGCCGGTTATCAATCCCGTCGATTCGGAGGGAAAGTTCGACCAGCGCAGCGGCCCCTACGCGGGGATGTACATCCGCGACGCCGACGCCCACATCATCGAAGAGCTCAAAGGGCTGGGTTTGCTGGTGTGGTCCGGGAAATACCGACACACCTACCCCTTTTGTTGGCGCTGTGGAACGCCGCTCATCTACTACGCCCGACCAGCCTGGTACATCCGAACGACGGAGTTGCGTGAGGACCTTTTGGCGGCGAACGAGGCCGTCAACTGGTATCCGGAGCACATCAAGCACGGGCGCTACGGAGACTGGCTGGCGAACAACGTCGACTGGTCGCTCTCCCGAGAACGCTACTGGGGCACGCCGCTGCCCATTTGGATCTGCGAAAACGGGCACGAGACCGCGGTCGGTTCGCTGGCGGAGCTCTCCGATCTGGCGGGGCGGGACCTGACCGGAATGGATCCGCACAAGCCGTACATCGACGAGGTGACCATTCGATGCCCCGACTGCGAAGAGCGCGCAGAGCGAGTCCCCTATCTCATCGACGTGTGGTTCGACGCCGGCGCGATGTCGTACGCGCAGTGGGGCTACAGCGGGGCCGATTCCGAAGGCGCCGACGTCTTCAAGAACCGTTTTCCCGCCGACTTCATCGCCGAGGCCATCGATCAGACGAGAGGTTGGTTCTACACGCTGATGGCGGAGGGCGTGCTGTTGTTCGGCGAAACAGCGTACCGAAACGTGGTGTGCCTCGGCCACATCATCGACGAAGACGGCCGGAAGATGTCGAAGAGCCTCGGAAACGTCATCGATCCGTGGGTCGTCCTCGATCGCTACGGCGCAGACGCACTCCGGTGGTTTTTCCTGGCCGGTGGATCGCCATGGGAGCCGCGGCGCATGTCGCTCAAGTCGATCGAAGATGTCGTTCGGCTCTTTCTCCTGACCGTGTGGAATACCTATGCCTTCTACGTCACGTACGCGAATATCGACGAGCCCGACCTGGCCGGGGCGCCGGATGCCGCCGACCGTTCGGCGTTGGACCGGTGGGTGCTGTCGGAGCTGCATGCCACGACGAAGTCGGTTCGCCAGTCGATGGAGTCCTACGACGCAACCCGGGCCGGCAAGCGGATCGCCGAATTCGTCGATGACCTCTCGAACTGGTACGTGCGTCGTTCCCGACGGCGCTTCTGGGACGTGGCGCGAGGCTCCGGCGCGGGTTCGGCGGTGGACGACAAACTCGCGGCCTACGCCACCCTCCATGAGTGCCTCACGACGCTCTCGGGGCTCCTCGCACCGTTCACGCCGTTCGTATCCGAGGAGATGTATCGGAACCTCGTTTCGGAGCAGGACGGCGATGCCCCGGAGTCGATCCACCTCACCGACTTCCCCACTGCCAACGACTCGCTGATCGATACGAACCTCTCGGAGGCGATGCGGGTGATTCGAACCGTGGTTTCGCTGGGACGCCAGGTGAGGACGCAGTTCAAGGTTCGGACCCGACAGCCGCTGGCGAGCGCGACGCTCCACGTGCCCGCGGATCCGTCGCGGCTGAAAACCCTGCTCGGTCTCGTCGCCGACGAGCTCAACGTGAAAGATGTGCGGTTCGCCGAATCCATCGAGGAGCTGAGCGGGTGGCGGGCCAAGCCGAATTTCGCTGCTCTCGGGCCGCGCCTCGGGTCGGCGGTCCAGGAAGTCGCCGCCGCCCTTCGCGACGACGACGGATCGGCTGCGGCGGCGTTGGCCGCGGGCCAGAAGGTGACCCTCTCGCTGTCAGGCGGTGAGGTCGTCCTGGGGCCGGAAGACGTGGAGCTCGAGCAGCAGACGCGCGCCGGGTGGGGCCTGGCGTCGGACGGCTCGGTCGCGGTGGCACTCGACCTCGAGCTCACCGAAGCGCTCCGCCGCGAGGGGACGGCGCGTGAGCTGATCCACCACGTCCAGAACCTCAGAAAATCGGCCGGCCTCGAGGTGGCGGACCGAATCGTTCTCGGCCTTGAACCGGGACGAGGGGTGGAAGCCGCGGTTGCGGCTCACCGGGAGTTGATCACCTCAGAGGTCCTCGCGACGGAGGTGGTGGACGGCCCGGCGGAACCGGCGGAGACCAGTACCACCGTCGAATTGGATGAGGATCAGGTCCGGATCTCGCTCCGTCGCGCCTGATCACTCGTAGCGCGGAAGAAAGGAAAACGAATGCCTGAACCATTCGACATGTCGCTCGTGCAGGCCGGCGCCCGTCTGCGACGCTCGCCGTTCTTCGAAGCGGAGCAGTCTTACGGGCCGCTCGGGTACACCGTTTACAACCACACGCTCTTTCCCATCCGCTACGACGATCTCGAAGCGGAGTACTGGCACCTGATCAACCACGTCACGTTGTGGGACGTGGCCGTCGAGCGGCAGGTCGAGATCACCGGGCCCGACGCGTTCCGGTTGGCACAGCTCATCACGCCCCGAGATCTGTCCAAGTGCGCCGTCGGTCAGGGCAAGTACGTGGTCATCACCGCTCCGGAGGGCGGCATCGTGAACGATCCCGTGCTCATGCGTCTTGGCGAGAACCACTTCTGGTTGGCGCTCGCCGACAGTGACGTCCTGCTGTACGCGATGGGCATCGCCGCGGTGAGCGATCTCAACGTGGAGCTCCGGGAGCCCGACGTCTCCCCGCTTCAGAT
>DASVPT010000245.1:0-3453 GCA_036389535.1 Actinomycetota bacterium | reverse complement strand
GACGCCGCGGAGGTCGCCGGTGTGCGGAAGGCCTTTCAGGACGCCGGCGCGACTGTGGTTTCGGTGCTCGTGGTGACGAACCGGATGGCCGTGCCGGACGACGGAGCCCGCGACGACCTCAGCTCGGCGCTCGGTGTGACCGGCGCGGGGGATGTGGCGGATCTCTCGGTCATGGCCGCGCGCGAGCTGGGAACACGACTTTCCACGGGGCCCACCTCCGCGACCAGCGATCTCCTGCAGAAGCTGGTGGACACGGGGTTCGTGGTGCTGAGGGGCGGGACCGGCACCATTGAACAGATCGGGCGGCCGGAGCAGGCAGTCTCGGTCCTGGCGGGAGGGGGACGCGAACCCATCCTCGCGCCCGCCACGTTCCTCGCGCCGCTCATCGAATCCCTGGTGGACGGGGCCCGTCCGGTGGTCGCGGCCGAGACGGCGCAGACGGTCTACCCGTTTGTCGGCCTTTTGCGGCGGGATGGCGCCCTGGACCAGCGGCTGGTCACGGTGGACAACGCCGACACGATGCCCGGCCGGATCGCCGTGGTGCTCGGGCTTCGGAACCTGCTCGAGGACCCGGCGAAAGGGGGAGACTTCGGGGTCAAGGGCGGAGCCTCCAGTCTCATTCCGCAACCCTGACGGCGTGGAACTCCAGCGAGCGAGCGTCGTCGCGCTCGTGGCCGCCTACAACGAAGAGGACCGAATCGCCGCGACCGTTCGAGCCTTGCGCGGGATCGAGGCGGTCGCCGAAGTGGTGGTCGTCGCGGACGGCGCGGTGGACCGAACCGCCGAGGTGGCATCCCGCGCCGGCGCCCGGGTGCTGTCCGCGCAAAGGCGGATGGGGAAGGGGCCAGCCATCGACGCGGCGTTGGATCGCGTTTCCGCCGAGGTATTTCTCCTGGTCGATGGCGACGTCGGCGCATCCGCCGGTGAAGGCCAGAAGCTGCTTGAACCGGTCCTCGGCGGGGGGTTGGATGTGGCCATCGGACGGCTTCCCTCTTTAACGGGCGGAGGGTTCGGACTGGTCAAGCGAATGGCACGAGGGCTCATCTCGGCGGCCACAGGGTTCCTGGCCGACGAGCCCCTCTCGGGCCAGCGGGCAATCACCGCCGAGGCGCTTTCGGCGTGCCGCCCCCTCGCCGCCGGGTTCGGAATGGAAGTTGCGATGACGCTCGATCTCGCCCGTCTCGGATTTCGAATCGGCGAAGTGCCGGTGGAGATGTCGCACCGTCCGACGGGACGAAACGCCTCTGGGTTCGTACACCGAGGGCTGCAGGGAGCGGACATCCTGAGGGCGGTGCTGCCCCGGATGGTGTGGATTCGCTGAGCCGATGAGTCGAACGATCGCCATCGTCCTCCTCGTTCTCTTGTCGGTGGCGTTCGCGCTCGCCGACACGATCCTTCTGGTCCGGTCCTCGGAGCAGAAGACCCGGAACTACCGCGGCGTCGAGGTTCCGGTCGTCCTCGGGATCGGCCTGGCCGCGGCGGTGTTTGGGGCGGCGCTGGTCGTGTTCTCCATCGCGCTGTGGAGGGACAAGTCCCCGCCGCTGCTGATCGGGGTCCATGCCATCGTTCTGGTGCTCGCCTGCATGGTCGTGTTTCTGGGAGGGCTGTACGACGACCGAGTCCACGGTCCCGCGCGAGGGCTGGTTGGCCACTTCAGGGAGCTCTTTCGCGGTCGCGTGACCCCAGGCATCGTGAAGCTCGTGGCCGCGGTGGCCGCTGCGGCGCTGGTGGCGTGGCGCTCCAACACGGGAATCGCCACGGCCGTGATCGGCATCCCCGTCATGGCCGGAGCCACAAATCTCTGGAATCTGCTCGACGTTCGTCCGGGGCGAGCCCTCAAGTACTTCCTTCCTCTTGGCCTGGTCCTGCTCTACTCCGCTCGGCGAACGGATTACGCGCTGGTGGCGGCGGCGGCGATGGGCGCGGCGGTCGTCGTCTTCCCCTTCGACCTCGGTGAGGAGGGCATGCTCGGGGACGCCGGGTCGAATCTTCTGGGGTTCGTGATCGGCCTGGGTCTGTTCCAGGTGCTTCCGCTCTGGGCGCTGGCGCTCGCGCTCATCGCGATCGTTGCCGTCCACGTCGCTTCGGAGACGGTCACCCTCAGCCGCTTGATCAAGTCGTATCGGGCGCTTCGTTGGTACGAGGAGCTCGGCGCCGCGTCGCCGGCGCGAGACGACGAATCCGCGTGGTGGGAGGAAAAGGCCGCCGATTGAGTGGAAATGCTGTACCGCCCGAGAGCCCTCTGATACCATGGAATCCCGTAGTGCCTGAGCGACCGAAGTTCGTGTTCATCACGGGAGGAGTCGCCTCGGGTCTCGGGAAGGGCATCACTTCCGCCTCCTTGGCCCGGCTCCTCAAGTCTCGAGGCCTCCGCGTCACACTCCAGAAGCTCGACCCGTACATCAACGTCGATCCGGGCACCATGAACCCGTTCGAGCACGGCGAGGTGTTCGTGCTGGACGACGGCGCCGAGACCGACCTCGACCTCGGCCACTACGAGCGCTTCACGGACGAATCCTTGCGCCGCGAGTCCAACGTCACCACCGGCGCGGTGTATCAGTCGGTGATCCAGAAGGAACGGCAGGGGGAGTTCCTCGGCAAGACCGTGCAGGTCATCCCTCACATCACCAACGAGATCAAGGACCGCATTCGCAAGCTGGCCGCTTCGACCGACGCCGACGTCTGCGTCATCGAGGTCGGGGGCACGGTCGGCGACATCGAGTCGCTGCCGTTTCTCGAGGCGATCCGCCAGCTTCGCAACGAGATCGGCCGCGATCGCTGCGCGTTCGTCCACGTCTCACTCATGCCGTTCATCGGTCCGAGCGGAGAGCTGAAAACGAAGCCGACGCAGCACTCGGTGAAGGAGCTGCGTTCGCTCGGCCTCCAGCCCGACGTCATCGTGTGCCGGTCGGATCGGCCGATCGGGCGAAACCTCAAGGAGAAGATCTCGCTGCTCTGCGACGTCCCCATCTCCGGGATCATCTCCGCGATCGATGCGGCGTCGATCTACCGCGTTCCACTGATCCTGCACCGGGAGGGGCTCGATACCTACCTCGCGGGCCTTCTTCGAATGGATGCGGAGCCCGACCTCGCAGAGTGGGACGCGCTCGTCCGACGGATCGACGAGGCGACCGAGCCCGTGCGGATCGCCATCGTCGGGAAGTACGTGAACCTCCGGGACGCCTACCTGTCGGTCACCGAGGCGCTGAAGCACGGCGGGTTCGCCCATGGCGTCGCCGTCGAGCCCGATTGGGTGTCGTCCGACGATCTCGCCGGCAGCGCCCTCGAGTCGGCGCTCGGCGACGCGGACGGGGTGCTCGTGCCCGGCGGATTCGGCGTGCGCGGCGTCGAGGGCAAGATCGCCGCCGTGGCGTTCGCCCGCGAGCGCGGGATCCCCTTCCTCGGCATCTGCCTGGGATTGCAGTGCGCCGTCGTGGAGTTCGCGCGGCACGT
>DASVPT010000244.1:0-8241 GCA_036389535.1 Actinomycetota bacterium | reverse complement strand
TCGTTTGGCGGACGAAGCATGCGCGCGGCTCACAAACCGCGTCAAGGAAATTTGCCGATTGCGGGTGGCGAGTTTTCCTTGGTGCGGAATCAGCGTCCGCGGTGCCCGGCCGCGGTGTAGTCCCAAAGGACCATTTGAGGGACGTGGTCGTGGAAACCCTTGGCCAGACCCAACAGCTGCGGCAGCTCGCCGGGGCGAAGTCTTGGCATGTACGCGAGGAGCCGGGAGCCGCTGACCTCGAACTCGATGGGGTAGTGCGCGGCGACCTGAAGAAGCCACAGGATCATCCGGATGTCCAGGAAGCTGTACGCGAACTCCCTGTCGGAGCAGCTCACCCGGAAAGTGCGGTTGAACACCTCCGATTCCGTCGTGATGCCCGACAACCCCAGGCTGTTCGTGATCGCGACGGTGGCACCACGCTCCAACGTGAGGTGCGGAAGCGCGGCCGGGACGTCAACGAAGGCCAGCGAGAAACGGCCAATCCGCGCGACCGAGCGCTTCCACCGCCGCTGCTGAGACTCGAACCACAGCTCTCCGGCTTCCACGCGAACGCCCTTCCAGTCACCCCACACGACGTTCTCGGTGCGGGCGCCGTCCGCCTTGTTGAACAGGTCGAAGCGATGGTCGATCAACCCCAGCAGATCAACCACGGCGTAGTCGAGTTGAAATTGCCTGGCCACGGCGGCGAGTGCCATGCGGCGGCGGCGCCGGAGGATCGCACCGATGAATGACAGGAGGACGGAAACCGCAGTCGCGACGGCGTAGACGAGGACTCCCACGTCGAAGGTATCGGCCGTCCCCGGTCGCCTCCGTAAGGGTGTGGGTGCCGGAAGCCGCTCGTCTACGCTCCGGCACGTCGGTCGAACGCCTGAGAGGGGGCTCGATGAGAGCGCGCGAGCTTGGGATCGTCATTGGAAGCGGCACGCCCGGTGAGAACAACGCGATCACGGATGTCTCCGGCGTTCGGGTGGGCCACACGACGTTGATCCACGGAGACGGACCCCTGATCGTCGGTCAGGGTCCCGTTCGGACCGGCGTGACCGTCATCGTTCCGGACGGCGACGTCGGGCGCAGGCCGATGTTCGCCGGATGCCACCGTCTCAACGGAAACGGAGAGCTGACTGGCCTGGAGTGGATTCGAGACTCGGGGATGCTCACGTCGGCGATCGCCATCACGAACACGCACAGCGTGGGGGTGGTCCGCGACGCCCTGATCGCAAAGGAGGTTCAAGCTCGCCCCGCCGGTGACCCCCACTGGTCCCTCCCGGTCGTTGGCGAAACCTGGGATGGCCGGCTGAACGACATCAACGGGATGCACGTGAAGGCCGAACACGTGTATTCGGCCGTCAGCACGGCGAGAAGCGGCCCGGCCGCCGAGGGAAACGTCGGCGGCGGCACGGGGATGATCTGCCACGGCTTCAAAGGTGGAATCGGGACCTCGTCGCGGGTCATCGAGGCGGCCGGTGGATTTACCGTTGGCGTCCTGGTCCAGGCGAACTACGGGCGCCGCGAACGATTCCGCGTCAATGGGCTGGCGGTGGGGGAAGTGGTCGACTCGACCGTGACCCCCGAGCCCGACGACGATCCGGCGTCGACCGACGCCGGCTCGATCATCATCGTCGTGGCGACCGACGCGCCGTTGCTACCGAATCAGTGCGCCCGCCTTGCCCAGCGAGCGGGCTGGGCGTCGCGCGTACGGGAGGCGTCGGCGAGCACAGCAGCGGCGACCTGTTCCTGGCGTTCTCAACGGCGAACCGTCTCGAGATCCATGACCGAGACCACGGGCCGGTGACAGGAGCCCTGACGTCTTTCTCGAACAGCTACATCAACCATCTCTTCGACGCCGTGATCGAAGCGACGGAGGAGGCGATCCTGAACGCGCTGCTGGCGGCGGAGACCATGACCGGGCGCGACGGGGTCACGGCCCACCGCCTTGAGCCGGAGGTCTTGCTCGACGCGCTGGAGCGGCTCGGTGGTCCGGCAGCTCAGCGCCGCTCGTGAGGGATCAGCCGCTTACGGTTTCGGGGACCCGAACCTCGAACGTCAAGCCGTCCGAGCCGCGATCGATCTCCACCACGTCACCCTCGTGGAGCTCGCCGCCGAGGACTTTCATGGCCAGGACATCCTGGATCTCGCGCTGGATGAGCCGCTTGAGCGGCCTGGCGCCGTAGTTCGAGTCATAGCCCTTGTCCGCCAGATACTCCCTGGCCGCGTCGGTCAGGGTGATGGAGAGCTTTCGATCGGCGAGGCGGCGCTCCAGCAGACGCAGCTGGATGTCGACGATCCCCGCGATCTCGCCCTTCCCCAGCGGGTGGAACACGATGATCTCGTCCACCCGGTTGAGGAACTCCGGCCGGAAGGCGGCTCCCACCTCCGAGAGGACCCTGTTCTTCTGGTCCTCGAACGACAGCCCGGCTTCGCCGAACGCGGCACTCCCCAGGTTCGAGGTCATCACGACCACCGTGTTGCGGAAATCGACCGTCCGCCCCTGGCCGTCGGTGAGCCGCCCGTCGTCGAGCAGCTGAAGAAGGACATTGAACGCGTCCTGGTGCGCTTTCTCGATCTCATCGAGCAGGATCACGGAGTACGGACGCCGGCGCACCGCTTCGGTGAGCTGTCCGCCCTCCTCGTATCCGACGTAACCGGGCGGCGCGCCGATGAGCCGCGACACGGCGTGGCGCTCCTGATATTCGCTCATGTCGATTCGGATCATGGCCCGCTCGTCATCGAACAGGAACTCGGCGAGCGCTCTGGCCAACTCCGTCTTTCCCACGCCGGTCGGCCCCAGGAAGATGAACGAACCGATCGGGCGGTTCGGGTCGGAGAGTCCGGCACGAGCGCGGCGGATGGCGTTCGACACCGCGGCCACGGCCTCGTCCTGGCCGACCACGCGGTGGTGGAGTCCTTCCTCCATCCGAACCAGCTTCTGGACCTCGCCCTCCATCAGCTTCGCCACCGGGATACCGGTCCACTTGGAGACCACCTCGGCGACGTCTTCCTCGTCCACTTCTTCTTTGAGCATCTTCTGGTCGGTCTGCAGCTTCGCCAGAGACTCGTTGGCCTCCTCCAACTCGCGCTGCAGCGAGACGAGCCTCCCGTACCGCAGCTCCGCGGCACGCTCGAGCTCACCGTCTCGCTCGGCGCGCTCCGCCTCCATCCGAGCGTTCTCGATGTCGGACTTGAGCGCCCGAATCCGATCGATGTGCTCTTTCTCCTGCTGCCAGTGAGCCTTCATCCCCGATGAACGCTCCTGGAGGTCGGCAAGGTCTTGCTCCAACCGTTCGAGTCGCTCTTTCGACGCGGGGTCTGTCTCCTTCCGCAGCGCGGCCCGCTCGATCTCCAACTGCTTGATGCGCCGCTCGACCTCGTCGATCTCCATCGGCATGGAGTCGATCTCGATCCGAAGTCGGCTGGCGGCCTCGTCGATCAGGTCGATCGCCTTGTCCGGGAGGAAGCGTCCGGTCACGTACCGGTTGGCCAGGATCGCCGCGGCGACCAGGGCGGCGTCCTGAATGCGAACGCCGTGGTGGACCTCGTAGCGTTCCTTCAGGCCGCGGAGGATGGCAATGGTGTCGTCCACCGACGGTTCGCCGACCACGATCGGCTGGAACCGGCGCTCGAGGGCCGGGTCCTTCTCGATGTGCTTTCGGTACTCATCGAGCGTCGTCGCACCTATGGCTCGAAGCTCTCCGCGGGCGAGCATCGGCTTGATCATGTTGCCCGCATCCATCGCCCCCTCGGCGGCCCCCGCACCAACGATCGTGTGGAGCTCGTCGATGAAGGTGATGATCTCGCCCTCGCTTTCGGTGATCTCGCGAAGGACGGCCTTGAACCGCTCTTCGAACTCACCGCGGTACTTCGTTCCCGCGACCAGGGCCCCGAGGTCGAGCTGGACAACGCGCTTGTCCTTCAGACCGTCTGGCACGTCGCCGGCCACCACCCGCTGGGCCAGGCCCTCGACGATCGCGGTCTTGCCAACGCCCGGCTCCCCGATCAGCACCGGGTTGTTTTTCGTTCGGCGCGAAAGCACCTGGATCACTCGCCGAATCTCGTCGTCCCGTCCGATGACGGGGTCGAGCTTTCCCTTGCGAGCCAGATCGGTCAGGTCGCGCCCGTACCGCTCCAGCACCTGATATTTCTCCTCTGGGTTTTGGTCGGTCACCCGCTGGCGGCCGCGAATGTCGACCAGCGCGGCCAGCACGGCGTCTCGCGTGACGCCGGCTTCCTTGAGCAAGCGGGCGACGTCGCCGCTGCCCTCGAGCAGCGCGAGGAGCACGTGCTCCGTGGAGACGTACTCGTCGGTGAGCGAGCGGGCCTCGTTAAAGGCACGTTCGAGGAGCCCGCTGGTCTCCTTCGACAAATACAGCTCCTGTTGAGGGCCGAAGACCTTCGGGATCCGGGAGAGCAGTTCATCGATCCGGTCGCGCAGGGCGCGAGGTGATTGCCCGAGCCGCTGCAGAAGTGGATAGACCACGCCCTCCGCGTCGCCGAGCAACGCGTGCGCGATGTGGGCCGGCTCGATCTGCTGGTGGTTCCGCTCGCGAGCCAGTTCCTGCGCTCGTTGCAGCGCTTCCTGCGATTTGAGGGTCAGCTTGTTCAGGTCCATCTCACTCCTTGAAACAATCCGTTCTCGATTCTTCTTTCAGCGCGTCAGCCGCCGGGGCCGACGGCAATGGGGCCTCGGCGCTCCGTCCCAGGGTCCGCTTGACGGAGCTGGATTCGAAGGCGCCGGACGGCGGAAAGCGGAACCATCTCGGTTCCTCGAGCGTGTTGCGTCCGGTCGGCTTCCTGTTCGGCGCGCTGCCGCGTCCGTTCCAGCTCGCGATCCATCTTCTGCACCTGCCGCCGCATCCGGTCGAGCTCGTTTTCGAGCTCGACGATCATCTTCACGCCGGCCAGGTTCACGCCGTATTCCTGAGTCAACCGCTGAATCATGCGCAGTCGTTCAATGTCGCGATTCGAATACCGGCGCGTGTTCCCCGCGGTGCGGGCTGGGGTCAACAACCCCTTGCGCTCGTAGATCCGGAGCGTTTGCGGATGCACCCCCGCGAGCTCCGCAGCAATGCTGATGATGTACACAGCACGATCGTCGGACCCCCCACGCCGATCAGCCCGTCCGCGAATCGCCATGACCGATCCTCCTCTGCCTCAAGCCTCGACTCCGAGCCGCTTTCGCGGCGACTCGCGCTGCACTTCTTGAAGTCGCGACAACAGCTCTTTCTCTTCCTTCGACAGCTTCTGTGGAACGTCGACGTCGACGGTGACCAGAAGGTCGCCTGTTCCGCCCTTCGGCCTCGGGGCTCCCTTGCCGCGAATCCGAAACGTCTTTCCCGACGCGGTCCCGGCCGGGACCTTCAGCGTCACGGGGCCGTTCAGCGTGGGGACCCGAAGGTTCGCTCCAAGCGCGGCCTCGGCGTACGTCACCGGCAGCCGAATGGTGAGATCGGAATCCTTCCGGCCAAAGATCGGATGTGCGGCGACGCGAACGACGACGAAGAGATCACCCGGCTTCGATCCCGGCGGGCCGGCCTCGCCCTTTCCGCCGACGCGAATACGGGCGCCGTCCTTCACGCCCGCCGGCACGCGAACGGAGAACTCGCGGGTGGTTTGAATGCTTCCCGAGCCGCTGCACCGTTTGCACGGATGGGCGACGACGTGTCCGGACCCACCGCATCGTGGACACGTTCGAGACATCGAGAAGAACCCCTGGTTCTCCGCGACGGTTCCCGTTCCCTGGCACTGGGGGCAGATGTCCGGCGCCGTACCGGGCTCCGCACCCGAACCGTTGCACACCGGGCACGGAGCCGGCCCCTTGACCCGAAGCGGCACCGTGACGCCCTGCATCGCGTCTTCGAACGAGACGCGGACATCGGTTTGGAGATCCGGTCCCCGCGCGTTCTGTCGCGTCCTGGTTCGCCCCCCGCGGCCCCTGAACATGTCGAACAGATCGCCGATGTCGCCAACGTCCGACGCACCGCCGAATCCCTCACCGCCGAATGGGAATCCGTCGACGCGAGCGCGTCCACGGGCTCCTGACCCTCCCGGCCCTCCGAATCCACCGAATCCCGAGGCGGCCATCTCGCGTACGCGGTCGTACTGTTTGCGCTTCTCCTCGTCTCCGAGGACGTCGTAGGCGGAGGAGATCTCTTTGAACCGTTCTTCGGCTTCCTTGTTTCCACGGTTGGCGTCCGGATGCCACTTCTGGGCGAGGCGACGGTAGGCCTTCTTCACGTCGGCGGCCGACGCGTTTTTCGGCACACCGAGCGCCTTGTAGTAGTCCTTCTGGAACCACTCCTGCCTGATCTCGCCGTTCATGTCCGCCTTCCGGTTACTTGCGGACCACCTTCACGCCCGCAGGCCGAATCACCCGTCCGCGAAGCGTGTAGCCGGGTCGAAGGACATCGGCCACGAACGGCTCGCCATCGGCGTCGCCCGACTGCATGAGCGCCTCGTGGAGCGCGGGATCGAACGGCTTCCCCTCGGCCTCGATCTGGTCCACTCCCTCGCCTTGAAGAATCTCCGAGAACTTGGCGTACACCAGCTCAACGCCGTGCAGGAACTTGTCGAAGTCTGGCTTCTGCTCGGCCGCCATGAAGGCCAGGTCGAACTCGTCGAGCACCTCGAGGAGACGCCGAACGAGCGGCTCGGCGGCCATCTCGACTGCGCGCGTCTGCTCCTTCAGCACGCGCTTGCGGTAGTTGTCGAAGTCGGCGGCCATGCGCTGCAGGTGCTGGCGCAGCTCATTCACCTGATCCGATTTAGCCGCGGGACCTCCCTCAGCGAGGGGCGCTGCGCTCCGTCCACTCCCGTCGGTCGTGGACGAGCCCTCGCTTCGGTCGTCCCTTGGCTCAGTCGCATCCGTGGCGGAGCCCCGGCTCTCTCCGACCCCCGGCTCTCTTGCAGCATCTGAAGCGTTCGCCGCTGTGGTCACGTCGTCCTCCGTGATGCGGCGACGGTCGGTCACCTTGACCTTGCGGGGACCGCGCTGTTCTTCTTCGTCTCGCTCTTCCTCACTCATGGTTGCGCATCACTCGCCCTTGGCCTTGACCGTGATCTTCTTCGGCTTCGCCTCTTCCGCCTTCGGTACCTCGATGATCAGCACCCCACGGTCGAAGGACGCCTCGATGCGACTCGAGTCGGCGGTCGGAGGAAGGGACAGCGAACGGGCGAAGGTTCCGAACCGCCGCTCTACACGGTGGAACGCCTCTTCCGGGACGTCGCGGTAGAACGAACGCTCTCCGCGCACGGTCAGCGTCGAGTCCTCCACCGAGACGTCGACGGAGTCGGGGACGACGCCCGGCAGTTCCACGTTCACCACGAACCGGTCCTTGGTCTCGTAGATGTCCAGCGGCGGCAGCCATGCGACGCCGCCCGAGGCGGTTCCCTCCTCGCCGCCGTACGTCCTGCCGAACAGGCGGTTCAACTCGTTCTGGATCGACATCAGGTCCCGAAACGGGTCCCACCTGGAGACGACCATTACGAAGCACCTCCTTCGTCAACGATCTCGCCCTCAACAACGTCTCCATCGCCCGGCTGGCCACCGGTCTCGGATCCGCCCGAGGACCCAGCCTCCGGTCCTCCTCCGGCTGCGGCTTGCGCCTGCTCCTGGGGCTGCTGCTGATACATCACCTGGCCGACCCGCTGGAAGGCCTGCATCAAGGAGTCCGTCGTCGACTTGATTCGCTCGACGTCGTCGCCCTTGAGAGCCTCCCGCAGCTCATCGGTGGTGCGCTTCAGCGTGTCGCGATCCTCGTCCGGCATGCGGTCGCCGTAATCGCTCAGCGCCTTGTCGACCTGATAGACCAGGTTGTCGCCCGTGTTGCGGGCCTCCGCAGCCTCTCGGCGTTGTCGGTCCTCCTCGGCGAACTTCTCCGCGTCCTGGACCATCCGGTTGATGTCGTCCTTCGACAGCGCCGTGCCACCGGTGATCGTCATCTGCTGCTCCTTGCCGGAGGCGAGATCCTTCGCGGAGACGTTCACGATGCCGTTGGCGTCGATGTCGAAGGCCACCTCGATCTGCGGCATCCCTCGTGGCGCCGGCGGGATGCCCATCAGCTGGAACTTCCCGAGCGAGCGCACGCCCGGCGAGTACACGGTCTCCGCTTCGCCCTGCAGGACGTGGATCTCCACCTGCGTCTGGTTGTCGTCCGCGGTCGTGAAGATCTCCGACTTGCGGGTGGGGATCGTGGTGTTGCGCTCGATGAGCTTGGTGAAGATGCCGCCCTTGGTCTCGACGCCGAG
>DASVPT010000243.1:0-9286 GCA_036389535.1 Actinomycetota bacterium | reverse complement strand
CATTACCGAGTTCCGGGTTCAAGCCCCGACATTCACTGCGGGAGAAGCCACCCTCGAAGTCATCAACAACGGCCAGACCCCGACCGACTTCAACGTTCTTCGCTTGGAGCACGGCAAGAAATTGGCCGATGTGGCCCGCTGGTCCCGGTCGGGACACGGCCCTCCTCCCGCGACGTTCGTTGGGGGAATCAACGGAATCTTGGCTGGGGCATCCACGTTGATGACGGTTTCGCTCCGGCCAGGGAGGTATACGGCCGTGGCCGGCTTTGATCGCGGCGACAAGACCGAGGTTGTGAGCGGCGAGTTCACAGTATCGTGACCCGTCGTGCGTCGAATCGCCCGGATCGCGTTGTGCTCGGTCGTCGTGGCTCTCCCCGCATGCGGCGGGAGCGAGAAGCCGGCTCGGGTTCCGAGCAGCGCGGAAAACTCCATCACCGTTGAGCTTCAGGAGTATTCGTTCGCGGTAGCAGGGCAGGCCAGGGCCGGCCGTCTCACATTGAACTTCCAGAATCGTGGCAACGAGCTCCACATGGGCGTGGTTGGGCGGCTCGATCGTGGCAAGACGGTTCAAGACCTCTTGACCGAACTTCGAACCGCGCCGTCCGGCGCCGCGCCGGCCTGGTTCCACGACGATCCCGCGGACGGATCCATCCTGAGCCCGGGCCAAGGAGCTGGCGTGACCATCGACGCGCGCCAGCCGGGAACGTATGCGCTCCTTTGCTTCGTCACGGCTCCAACCGGCAAGCCGCACGCTTTCCTCGGAATGGCGCAGAGCTTCACGGTCGCCGGAGCCGCCGCCCCCAAGGGGCCCTCGATCAGCGGGAGGTTCGTGCTCGGCGCGGATGCGCTTCAGGTGCCGACTGGGCTGAAGGAGGGAAGCGTCACGATGGCGATCACGAACAACGGGACGCAGCCCGGCAACTTCGACATCGTTCGTTTCGCCAACGGGAAAACGCGCGAGGACGTGAACCGCTGGTTCGGCTCCGGATTCAAGGGACCGGCCCCCGCGACCTTCCTAGGTGGCATCCGAGGGGCTGCTCCCGGTTCGACGACTCCCTTGAGAGTGGCTCTCCAGCGGGGCACCTACACCGCCGTGGCGAGCTTCGAGGGCGGAAATCGTTCGCTGACCAGGGAATTCGTCGTCTCCTGAGGTCGTCCGCGTTGGGACCCAGGACCGGTCGCGGCCTTCGGCGGCCCCCCAGCCGAACGGCGAACCGAGTAGCATTCCGGCGGGGAAGTGACTCTTGGGCCCGCGCTCTCGGGCCCCACGACAACACACACACCGTGCAATGAGGAGGGGATGGGCGTGCTGACGCTGAGCATCATCAAGGCCGATACGGGCGGCTGGGTCGGCCACTCCGCGGTGCACCCGCGGATGGTCGAAGAAGCCAGACGGCGCATCGACCAGGTCACCGGCGACCTGCTGGTGGACGGGCAGGTCTCCTGGTGCGGCGACGACATCTCGCTGATCATGACCCACAACCACGGGCTGGAGGCGGAGAACGTCCACGCCTTCGCCTGGGAAGTCTTCCTGGCCACGACCGACATCGCGAAAGAGCTGGGACTCTACGGAGCGGGTCAGGATCTCCTGTCGGACGCGTTTTCGGGGAACCTTCGGGGGATGGGGCCCGGCTTCGCCGAGATCGAGATCGAGGAGCGGCCCTCGGAGCCCGTCCTCTGCTTCCTCGGCGACAAGACCGAGCCCGGCGCATGGAACATGCCGCTCTACAAGATGTTCGCCGACCCCTTCAACACCGCGGGTCTGGTCATCGATCCCAAGATGCACGACGGCTTCCTGTTCGAAGTGCATGACCTGGTGGAGGACAAGCGCATCCTGGTGGACTGTCCGGCCGAGATCTACGACCTGCTGTTGTTCATCGGTTCGCCTTCGCGCTACGTCATCAAGCGCGTGATCTCCAAGGCGCTCGGTGAGGTCGGCGCGGTCACCAGCACGCAGCGGCTCTCGCTGATGGCGGGGCGCTACGTCGGCAAGGACGACCCGGTCATGATCGTGCGATCGCAGTCCGGGCTTCCCGCCGTCGGCGAGATCCTGGAGCCGTTCTCCTTCCCGCACACGGTGGCCGGGGCCATGCGTGGGTCGCACCATGCCCCGCTGATGCCGGTCAAGCTGGAGGACGCCCACCCCGCTCGATTCGACGGACCGCCTCGGGTCGTCTGCCTGGGATTCCAACTCAAGGACGGACGTCTCAATGGGCCGCGCGACATGTTCGACGACCCGTCATTCGATCCGGCCCGTGAGAAGGCCAACGAGGTCATGGATTACCTCCGGCGTCACGGACCGTTCGAGCCACATCGCCTTCCCCTCGACGAGATGGAGTACACGACCATGCCGTCGGTCGCCGAGAAGCTGGCGGAGCGCTGGGAGCCGACTGACGTCACGGTTCCCACCGTCACCAAGCAGCCAGCCGCAACCGGCGGCGCGTCCGAGGACATGGACTGACCGAAGCATCACGCCGGTCCGCCGGCGGAGCGAATCAGGGGGAGGTGCGGTTTCTGGAGCGTCAGCCCGGACGCACCGCGGGCGAAGAGCGCGTCGTCATCGCGGGCGATGAGGGGAACCGCGCGGCCCATGGTCTCTGGTTCTCCGGGCGGCCAAGCGCTGGTATTCGCCCCTGGGCCGACCTGGTAGTGAGAGACCTCGGCGTGCTCCGCGACATCGCCGCCGCCCTTGGTCCCGGCAGCTCGCTCATGGTCGCCTACGAGGGCGATGACACCGAACGCGCCCTGCGCAGACGCGTGCCGCCGGCCGCAACGGAGGTCGGACTTGCGATGGTGACCGCGGGCGTCCGCTGGTTTAAGGACTGGTATTACCCCGAAGGCGGGCGCGAGGGCGGGACCAAGCTTCAGGGGACCATCCCACTCGACGCCGCCCGGCAGCAGAAGTCGGCGAATGCGCTGGTGCGCGAGCTGGAGACCTTCCTCGAACGGCAGGAAACCAACCAGAACGATCGCGATCGTGCCCGCAGGGCGATCGATCTCTTGAAGGAGAGCGCCTGATGGGGATGTTCCGGGTTCTGATGCTTCGGGCAGCGGCCGCACGGCTTCGTGGCGACGATGACGTCATTCGGCACGCAGCCACATATCAACGGTTGAGCGAATCGCTCCAACGCGGGCCGTCGGACCAGATGATGCCGGTTCCGCTCCGAACGTTGTTCCGTTCTGCGCGCACGCGCGCCGCGACGCAGATTCGCCCCGACTGGGTTTGGCCGTACTGGATCGAGCAGCAGCTCGATCCGGGCTCACCCTCGTTCGTGCCGAGAGGCCAGCTGCCGTTCGCGGCGAACATCACGCATCGCAACTGGACCACGGTCGGGAACCCCGAGTTCCCTGGCAAGGCGATCGTCGATCCCGCGGGGTTGGTGACGCCGTGGTTGGACGGCTGGTCACTGGACTGGTGGGTGGGGACGCGGGAGGGCTGGCGATTCCCGAGCCGAGAGCGCGAACTCAGGCAGACGCTCGTCGACCATGTCCCGGTGGTGGAGACCGTGATGCCGGTTGGCGGCGGCGAGGCCGTCCAACGGGTGTTTGCGGTGTCCGAGGATCAAAACCTCGTGGTGGCGGAGGTTGAGAACCGAACCGCCCATCGAATCGAAGTCGCCTTCGCGTTGCGGCCGTACAACCCCGAGGGGTTGGCCGTCGTGCGCCAGATCGAGCTGCGCGGGCATACGGTCATGACCGACGGCCGGCCGGCGGTCTTTCTCCCGGACGCACCGACGCGCTTTCTCGTTTCATCGTTCGCCCACGGAGACACCGCGCGCCTCGTGGACAAGGGCCGGCTCGCCGCCGAGCCCGGGACCATCAAGGATCCCGAAGGTCTCCTCCAAGCGGCCTCGATCTATGACGTGGGGCCGGGGCAGTCGGTGCGTGTGGCTATGCCGCTTGAGGTGAGGGGCAGGACGCGGACTATGGCGATTGGCCGGCAGCGTCTCTCGAGGGCGTCCGCGACTCCGGCGCCGGCTCCCGATGTGTCCGTGCTCCGCCGCGCTCGCTCGGTCGCGTCGGAATGGGGAGACCGGCTGCGGAAAGAAGGCATGCAGGTCGAGCTGCCGGACGCGAAGCTCCAGGCCGCGGTCGATGCGAATCGCGCCTCGCTACTTCTGTTCCACGAGGGCGAAGAGATCACGAGCGGTCCGTTCACGTACCGGGGCTTTTGGTTTCGTGACGCCGCGTATCAGCTGGCTGCGCTGGACCGCTGGGGTTTCCACCGCGAGGCCGAGCGGGTCCTGCGCTCGTACCCCGATCGGCAACGACGGAGCGGTTCGTTCACGGACGGGGCGAAGGAGTGGGACGCCGCAGGCGCCGCCATTTGGACCATCGCCGAGCATCATCGGTTCACCAACGATCCCGACTTTGTCGAGGAGCTGGCGCCATCGGTGCGCCAGGCAACCAGGTGGCTTTCCAGGAAGCTCGCCGCGCGGAGCCGCGCCGGCGTCGGGTTCCGAGGGCTGCTCCCGGCGGGGATCGCACCCGATCATCTCGGCCCATTCGACGTCTACTACTGGGACGATTTCTGGGCGCTGCGCGGCCTCCGCGACGCTGCCGAGCTCTTTCGACTGGCGGTGCGACCCGACAACGGGACGCCGCAGTCGCCCGAGACCGCCAAGGCAGCGCGCGCCGCTCGGGCCGCCGACGCGACTGCCGACCGTCTTCAAAAGGCGCTGTTCGAGTCGATCGAGCGCACGGCGCTGAAGCTCGGGCGGAGGATCATCCCGGCCGGACCACGTCGCGGCGTCGACGCCGGCATGGTGGCGAACCTGGTCGCGGTGTGGCCCCTTCACCTCTTGGCGCCCACGAATCCATGGGTGGTGGTCAGCCTGGACGCCATTCGGCAGGAGTTCATGGTGGGGGACGCGTTGTTCCAGGGCGCTTCGCAGACGGGGCTGTCCACCTACCTGACGCTGCAACTGGCCTTCGCCGAGCTCGAGTCGGGCGACCCGTCCGCGTGGGAACGCCTCCAGTGGATGCTCGATGTGGCCACCCCAACCTTCACCTGGCCCGAGGCGATTCATCCGAACCTGGGAACCGGGTGCAGCGGCGACGGACACCTGGGGTGGGCCTCGGCGGAGTTCCTGTCGTTCGTTCGGAACGTGCTGGTTCGCGAGACGACGGAGGGCGCACTCGCGCTCATGAGCCTTCTGCCGCCAGGATGGGAGGGCCGGGATGTTCACGTCCGCGACGCCCCGACGCATCAGGGAAAGATCTCGTTCGAGCTCGAATGGCGCGACGACACGCCGCGGCTGTCCTGGGAGTGCGAGCGTCCCGGTGTTCTTCTCAAGGCTCCCGGCCTGGACCCGGACTGGTCGAGTGAGGAGCGCTCGGGTGAGGCGACGCTGTTGCCGGTCGATCTTTCCCATGGCGCCGGCGCCGGGCCGTTCGTGGGCTCCCGGCGGAAACGCCGACGCGTTCCCCGCCTCAGTCCTTAGTCAGCGAAATCTGGCGAGGAGAGGTCACGCCCACTAGACGCGCTGTGGCGCCTCCAACGCCCGCCAGCGTTGCAGCCACCTGGCCACATCCCATGGGGTGATCATCCCGATCACCTCGCCGTCCTGAGCGACCAGAACGCGGCCGGGGCCGTCTTCGAGCTTCGCGACGACTTCGTCCATCCGCGTGTGCGGCGAGACGATCAGCTGATCCTCCAACGACTTCATGGACTCGCGGACCCTGCGGACGTTCCATTCGTCGGCAGGCACGCGTTTCACCGCGCGAAGCGTCAGCAGTCCGACGGTCCGCCCGTCCTCCTCCACGGGGAACGCTCCATGGTCGAGGCGCATGAAGTAGCCGTCGACCGCTTCGCGAAGCGTGATGTCTGGCGGCATGGGGACGAGATCACGTGACATGACGTCCTCGGCTTCGGCGCGCTCCAGGACGAGCCGGACCTGAAGCTCTTGATACGACGCCCGGGCGGCCTGGACCAGGAACCATCCGATCGCCGCCAACCAGATCCCTCCGCTGACAGACCCCTGGAGGAGCGAGAAGACGCCGCCGGCGATCAGCAGCCACCCGAATCCTTGTCCGGCGATGCTCGCGATTCGCGTGGCGCGGGGGAGGCTTCCGGTGAGCTTCCACAGAGCCGAGCGCAGCAGCCGTCCGCCGTCCAGCGGAAAGCCTGGCACCAGGTTGAACACGGCAAGAATGAGGTTGAGCCATCCGAGATACCCGAAGATCCCGGGGACCGGACGGTCGGGCGAGGCCTTGCCGGCCACGGCGATGACCCAAAAGACCACTCCCAACGCGATGCTGGTGAGCGGCCCGACCACCGCGATCAGGAACTCGTCGCCCGGGCCTTTCGACTCGACCTTGGCCCGGGTCGCGCCGCCGAAGAGGTGGAGCGTGATGTCCTGCACGCGGATCTTCCGCGCTTTCGACATCAGGGCGTGCGCCATTTCATGAGTGAGGACTGAACCGAAGAACAGAATGGATCCCAGGATCGCGAGCGCGGCCCACGTCCCTCCACTGAAATGCCGGTAGATGACCGAGAAGCGCAGGTAGAAGCTGTACGTGATCAGCAGCGCGACGACGGCCCATGAGGTGTCCACGCGGATCTCGACACCGGCGATCCGGCCGACCCGCCACGAATTGCCGAACATGGTCACAGGATAGGCACGACCAAGCGGGACGCGACCAAGACGTAGGTTCGGTGACTAGATATTCCTTCGGGGGACGCCGACCTACCCGGTGGCGCCGCGGTATCCGCCGGACGGGTACTCCCAACCTGCACTCGGCCCATAGTGGCGCGACCGCCTCAAGAATCTCGCCGCGAAAACCCGATACCGGCAGAAGAAGGGCGGCGAATGAATCCCACACCGATCAAGGTGATCATCGCCGACGACCACCTGCTCGTTCGTCAGATCCTTCGCGGGTATCTGGAGAAGTCTGACGACGTCGTGGTCATCGGCGAAGCAAACAATGGTCACGAACTTCTGAAGATCCTCGAAAACGGAGGGCGGGATGCCGATGTCGCGTTGCTCGATGTCCGAATGCCCGACATGGATGGTCTGCAGCTGGCGAAGGCCATCAAGGAGCGTCACCTTTCGGTCAGGGTGGTCATGTTGAGCGCCTACGACGACCAGCGCTTCGTGGCAGAAGCGGTTCGCGCCGGCGCCGACGGCTACGTGCTGAAGACGGGCCGGGTGGAGCACCTCATCGACGCGATCCGCGCCGTTGCCTCGGGAAAGATGGTCATCGATCCGGAGCTCATGAAGGCGTTCGCGGAGGACGCCGCCATCAGGACCGATCCCGAGCGCAGCGCGGAGAGAATAAGTCCGCGGGAGCGGGACGTGCTCCAGGTGTTGGCCGCGGGGCGAACGAACCGAGAGATTGCAGAGACGCTTTCGATTTCACCCGAGACGGTAAAGGCGCATCTCGACCACGTCTACGAGAAGCTCGGGACCTCTGACCGCACCTCAGCCGTGGCCGAGGCCTATCGACGAGGCGTCATCGACTAGCGACCGCTGAACTGAGGTGGCCGCTGCTCCATGAACGCCGCGACCGCCTCCTTGTGATCCTGGCTCTGGAGACATGCAGTCTGCGCGGCGGCCTCGCGCTCGAACTGCGACTCGATCGGAGTCTCGTTCGCCCGGTTGATCAACGTCTTGATCTGCGCAACCGCGATCGGCGCGTGGGCGGTCACCTCGGCCATGAGCTTCCGCGCTTCGTCCAGAAGCCGGTCGTCATCGACCAGCCGATTGACGACCCCAAACCTCGAGGCCTCGTCCGCGTTGATGGTCTTGGCCGACCAGATGAGCTCTTTGGTGATCGCGGGTCCGACGATCCGGGCAAGGTGGTGGGAGCCGCCGAGGTCCGGAATGATCCCGTACCGAAGCTCCAGGATGGCGAACCGGGCGTCGGGTGAGGCGACACGCAGGTCGCAGGCCAGGGCGAGCTGGAAGCCCGCACCCACGGCGTGTCCCTGGACCGCGGCGACGGTCGGCTTGCCCATGGTCGCCAGCAGTCGGAACGGGCGCTGGGCCATCTGGATGAACATCCCGAAGTCCGTGTTGCCCGCTCCCATTCCTCCCAGCTCGGCGAGCAGGTTGAGATCGATGCCGGCGCAAAACGACGGGCCGTCGCCGGTGAGAAGCACGCCTCGCACGTCGCTATCGGACGCGGCTGCTTGAGCGGCCTCGCCCAGCTCGGTGAACATCGCCTGGTTCATGGCGTTGCGCTTGTCCGGCCGGGCCATCGTGATGGTGGCGATGTGGTTCTCGACGGCGTAGCGACTGGTCTCGAAGTCCGGCATTGTGAACCTCCAAAAGAACGGGTTTGAGGGACGCTATACCATCGCGCCGATGGCCAGGATCGACGAGCCGTTTGATGCCTTGCCGCAGCACGCGGCCTGCATGTTCTGCGGGCGCGCGACCTACGACCCAGACAAGAAGTCGCGGCCGTGGAGCCGCGCGGTCGCGGATGGGAGGCAGGTACTGGTCTGCCCGGAGTGTCAGGCCGAGCGGCCGAACTGGACCGACGCCCTCGACCGGTGCGAGGAATGCTCGAGCACGAGGCTCTCTGCGATGCTTGGAGAGGTCATCTGCCGCCAGTGCGGACACATGGCGCTCGCGGCCGAACCCGCGCCGGACTGGTAGCGCGCCCG
This sequence comes from Actinomycetota bacterium, assembly GCA_036389535.1. Lineage (GTDB taxonomy): Bacteria > Actinomycetota > UBA4738 > UBA4738 > UBA4738 > JALYGK01. The sequence continues at coordinate 675 of DASVPT010000243.1, read as the reverse complement.
GGCGCTTAGCTCAGCGGTAGAGCGCCGCCCATACAAGGCGGAGGTCGGTGGTTCGAAACCACCAGCGCCCACGAAAAGCGCGGTCAACGGCCCATTTTCCGTGGGCGTCGAATCGCTGGGCGGCTCGTGCCACATGCGTTTCATACGAGATCTCGACGAACGGAATTCCAGCGCGAAAACCGTTCGTGGCGAGAGCCGAAAGAGTGTCCACTGCTGCGCTCGGGGCCCAATCTAGGATTCAGAATCGTGGAAGGAATGGACGGGTCTTCCGCCTCACGTCTGAAGGGGATCGAAAGTGTCCCGTGGGGCGATCTTCGGCATGCGTACGGCCGGGCAACAGACGTCCCTACGCTGCTCGAAATGTTGGCTGAAGGCTCAGACGAACAACGAGACCACGCAGTTCACGAATTGTTCGGAAACATCTTGCATCAGGGGGCGGTCTACGAAGCGACAGCACCTGCCGTTCCATTCCTAGCCGCTCTCGCAAGAGCAGAGAACATCCCGATTCATCACCGAGGGAAGATCCTCTATCTCCTTAGCGCCATCGCGTCCGGATCGTCGTATCTGGACGTTCACAGGGACATGCTTTTTCGCAATTGGACGGAGAAGGACGAGCAAGACCTCGCTAAAGAGTTGCGGTGGGTGGAAGCCGCCCGTAGAGCTGTCGCGGAGGAG
>DASVPT010000242.1:0-4189 GCA_036389535.1 Actinomycetota bacterium | reverse complement strand
GAACGACATGAGTAGGAGGATGAGCAGCTCGCGAACATCGGCGCCGAGCTCGCCCACCATCCCGAAGTCGAGGAAATAGATCTTGTCGTTCCACCACATCAAGTTCCCGGGATGCGGGTCGGCGTGGAAAAAGCCGTCGGTGAGGATCTGGCGGTAGTACGACTCGAGCATCTGATGAGCCGCTTCCTTCCGCGCCGCACCCTCGGTCGCCTGCCGGATGGGGACACCCTGGATCTCCTCGAGAACCAGGAGTCGGTCGGTGGAGAAGTCCGTGAAGACCCGCGGAACGTCCAGGCGCGGATACGGCGTCAGGACCTGCCGCATCTTCTCGATGTTTCGAGCCTCCTGGCGGAAGTCGAGCTCGCGCTGAAGCGACGCCGAGAGGTGCTCGAAGATGGCGCCCATGTCGACGACGCTTCGGAATGCCTGCCGCTCGGCAGTCTTCTCCGAGAACATCTTCAGAAGACCGAGGTCCCGCATGATGTCCTGCCGGGCGTTGGGCCGTTGGACCTTGACCACCACGCGTTCGCCGTCCGCCATGGTCGCCCGGTGGACCTGGGCGATGGTCCCGGCGGCGAGGGGCCTCGCGACGATGCTCTCGAACACGTCCTCCCACGGCACGCCGAGCTCCTGTTCCATGACCCGGACGACCTCTTCTTCGCCCATGGGCGGCACGTGGTCCTGAAGGGTGGAGAGCTCCTCCACGAATTCGGCCGGGAGAAGGTCCGGCCTGGTGGAGAGCATCTGGCCGAGCTTTGCAAACGTCGGTCCCAGCTCTTCGAGGGCCATGCGAAACCGCCGGGCACGGGTTCGGGTGGTCTCCTCGTCGCCGGGCCTCGAGCGGGTAAAGACTTCTCGAACGCCGAGCTTCGCCATGACCTTGCCGATGTCGGCGGCACGCCCGAGGAGATGACCCTCCACTCGGACGTCGCGGCCGTCGCGCGTGGCGACGGTTTTCACCTGCCCATTCCCCAGTTCGCCGGTGTTCACGATGATCACGGTGCACCGAGCCTGGTGCGAGACACGGTTCGGGACGTTGCCGAGAAGAAACTCTTTCCTCCCGCTCATCCCAAGGTTCCCGACCACCACGACGTCCACGGCCGCTTCCTCCGCGGCGCGCACGATTGCGCGGGCGGGATCCATGTCGACGACCACGCGTGCGTTGCCCCGGGCGCCGGCGAGGCGATCAGCCATCTTCGCCAGCTCCTGCCCCGCGAAGTGAACCCGCGTCGATTCTGCCGATCCGGCTTCCGTGCCCGGCGCCGACTCGGGGATCACCACCTGGAGCAGGTGGAGCTCCGCGCCGAAGCGGTTCGCCATATCGGCGGCCCAATCTACGGCTCGCGTCGCGCTCTTCGAATTGTCCGTGGCGACCAAGACGCGCTTAATTGCCAACGACAGAACCCTCCCTCGGGGCTTTGCGGGCAGCTATTACAGCACATGCGCTACACGCCGGGACAGCCAAAATACGAGGCCACGGCGGGCTTTTCGACCGCCCTCACAGCTATGAGCCCTTCGCCGGAAGCCCTTCCTCCTTGAGGAACGCCAGGACGGCCATGACCCGGCGATGAACGTCGGCCTCCTCGGAGAGCCCGAGCTTGTGGAAGAGCGAGTTGATGTGTTTCTCCACCGCCCGTTCGGTCAGGAACATCGATTTGGCGATGGCGGCATTGTTCTTTCCTTGCGCCATCTGACCCAGCACTTCGCGTTCGCGTTCGGTCAGCTGCTGGAGGAGCGAGTGCTCACCGCGCTCTTTCCGCGCCACCAGGCCCTCCACGACCGCAGGGTCAAGGACCGAACCTCCTCGGGTGACCTCCTCGATGGCGCGGACGAGCTGCTCCAGGTCACCGACCCGCTCCTTGAGCAAGTAGCCGAGGCCGGAAGCGCCGTCCTTCAGGAGCTCGTACGCGTATTCGTCCTCGGCGTACTGCGAGAGGACCACCACGCCGATCTCGGGATGTTTCGCCCGAATGTGCTTCGCGGCATCGATGCCCTCGGTCGTGTGGGTCGGCGGCATTCTGATGTCGGTGAGGACGACGTTCGGCTGATGGGTCTCGACTGCCGTTAAGAGCTCGTCGAAGTCGGATACGGAAGCGACCAGGTCGATATCCTTGACGGTGGCCAGGAGGGCAGCGGTACCCTCCCTCACGAGGTAGTTGTCCTCGGCGAACACGACGCGCACGACCACGCTCGGATGGTATACGGGCTCTGACGCCGGGTGTGCCGGAGATGGGGGCGAGGAGTCACATGGCGATCAGAGTCGTTCTGGGTGACGACAACGTTTTGGTTCGCGAGGGAGTCCGAGCGCTCCTGTCGATGACGGACGGCATCGAGGTCGTCGGCGTGGCGGAGGACGCACCGTCGCTTCTGGCCGCGGCCGCCGAACACCAACCCGACGTCGTGGTCACCGACATCAAGATGCCGCCGAACTTCCAGCTCGAAGGAATCGAGGCCGCTCATGAGATCCGTCGCCGCCACCCCGGAACCGGCGTGGTGGTTCTGTCGGCTCACGACGACGAGGCGTACGCGCTGGCGCTCCTGGGCGGGGGTGAGAGCGGGCTCGCGTACCTTCTGAAGGACCGCCTCGGGCAGGGGGACGAGCTGCCGAGAGCCATCCGCGAGGTCTCCGCGGGCGGTTCCTCGATCGATCCCACCATCGCGGCCCGCCTGTCCAACCGTGAGGAGGGCGCCGAGGAGGACCGAGAGATCCTCGATCTCATGTCGAAGGGGCTCGGGTACGCCGAGATGGCCGAACAGCTCGGGACCACGCAGGAGGCCATCGACCGAAGGGTCACCGGCCTGTTCCAAAGGCTCGCCGCCGAAGCCGGACGCGGCGCGAGCCACGCCGTCGACGAGCTCAAGCGACTCCACGCCGCCGTGGTCGAACGCGAGGTTTCGAGCCGAACACTTCGCTCGTTCGTCCCGGAGCAGTTCGTCGAAAAGCTCGTGGCCTCTCCGGACGCCGAGATGCTGCAAGAAGAGGTCGTCGCGACGATCCTGTTTTCGGATATCCGAGGCTTCACCACCATGGCCGAAGAGTTGCCGGCCGGGGAGGTCGCCGGAATGTTGAGGAAGCACCTCTCCGCGATGGCAGAGGTCATCTTGGAGCACGGCGGAACGATTTCGAAGTTCATGGGGGATGCGGTACTCGCCGTGTTCGGCACCCCGAACCCTCAGCCGGACCATGCGGAACGAGCCCTGCGATGCGCGCTTGCCATGCAGCTGCGGCAACAGCAGCTCAATTGGGAGACGTGGACCGACGGGCTCCCTCCGCTCGGAATGGGAATCGGGGTGAACACGGGAACCGTGATCGCGGGCACGTTCGGCGGCGCCGGTCGCCTGGAATACACCGTCTACGGAGACCCCGTGAACCTCGCGTCACGACTTCAATCCGAGGCCGCGGCGGGCGAGGTACTCGCGACAGAAGCCACGGTCAAGGCGGCCAAGTCCATCCCCGCCGAGTCGATCGGCACGAAGTACGTCAAGGGTCGCAAGGAGCCGGTGGAGGCCTACCGGGTGTCGGTTCCGGAGCCGCCCGACTACAAGTAGAACCGTCAGATCTTCGGGGGCGTCAGATCGACGCTGGGGCGACCACGCCGCTCCGCCGATTCGATGTAGAGCGCATGTGACAGGACGGCCGCGGCGACCTTCATGACGTCCACGGCGCGGTGGCCATCCGGATACTGAAGAATCCGATTCGCTCCGCGCCGGAGCAAGGTGTAGGCGCCGTGCTGGTTCCCGCGAAAGAGATGCACGTATCCGGCGCCGAGCTGTGAGAGTCCCTTGAAGAACTCCGATTCAGGCGTTTCCTTGGCCTGCTTCCAGCACGTCTCCCACGCTTCGTGGGCGGGGAAGAATCGGCCGGCGTTCCAGTGCTCCATGCCGAGCTCGTGGTTTCGATCGAGCGTGAGCGAGTCGTAATCCTCCAGCTCGAGCTGGTTTTCCGATTGCCAGGGAAGGGGGCGCCCGAGCTCATCGCGAGGGCGCTTGGGCTTGGGGGGTGCGTCGGGGTCTCGCGGCCGGCCTGGCTTGGGCGCCGGCGTGCGCTCGGGCACCTAGACTCGGCCCACCACGACGCGGGTGAACTTCACCGGTCCGATCGTGCTTCGGATGTCGCGAAACCCGCCGCGGCGAAGAAGGGAGGCGACCGGCCGCGCTCGATCCGGACTCACCTCGACCAGAACCCACC
>DASVPT010000241.1:0-1526 GCA_036389535.1 Actinomycetota bacterium | reverse complement strand
TAGCCGATGTCCGAGGCGCAGCCGACCCTTGGCAGGTGGTCTCATTCGTACAATTTATCAGTACAGGTCTAGCTCATTAGCTTCAACAGGCGCCAGGACGTGCTGGGACGCCCTCTAGAACGGCGGACCGTTGCCACGGGCGCGAGGTCCGCCGAATGGGACCGTAGGAGTCTATTCACTTGGTGCCTATAGTGAGACCGTCGGCGCCACCGGAGACCTCGATGACGTAGCGGTTGGCCACGCGATCGTAGTCGGTGCTCTGCCATCGCGTCTCGCCCTTGATGGCTCCGAAGTGCTGCTCGTCGAGAGCAAGCTTACTGGCTCCATCGCGCACGAGGATCCGAGCGGCGACGCCTTCGGGGCGATGGATGGTGAGGACGCTGGCGCCTCCAAGCACGCGCAGCGTGGCCGTGCCCGGAGGGTGAGGCAACGTCAGAACTGTCTCGCTCGCGCCGCCCTTTAGCTCGAGGCAGTTGAGCTTCAACTCGTCGAAATCGGCGGCGAGGTTCGAGGCGCCACCGCGAACCTCTACCTCCCAAGGAATGGAGCCGTTGAGCAAGATCTCATTCGCACGCTCGTCCCGATTCGGAGCCGGGAATCGACGTCGCCGCTGGCGGACGGTGACGGTACCATCTTGCGCCCGAACCTGCGAAGCTGACCCTTCGAAGCGCGCGCGCAACAGGTCTCCCATCGAAGAGTCGACGCCGATGAAGATGTCCGAAGCGCCGCGCTCGAAGACCAGGCGTCCGCTCATTACCGAGTCGAGGGGCGCCGCGAACTCGTTACCCTCTCCCTCCTCGCCCGGCGTCCGGCCCCGAAGTCTAGCGGTCTCCTCCCGGTTCAACGGGTGACTCCGCGTGACAAAGTCGAGGATGAGGGCCAGCTCCCCCTCGTCGTAGCGCGAACACATCTCCGCGAATGATCGCCCTATCGAGGCGTAGAGTGGCCCGATCTCGCCTCTGGCCCGCTCAGGCAGTGGGTGTACAATCACCCGTCGCTTGTCCTTCGGGTCCCTCTCGCGCCACGCGTAGCCGGCCCTCTCCAGCCGGTCGATCACCCCGGTCACGGCTCCCGTGGTGAGGCCGGTCTCCTCGGCAAGCCGACCTGCCGCAACTGGTCCCGTCTCCGACAGGATGTTTAGGCATTGCAGATCAGTCGGGTTCATCCCTAGTCGGTCGGCGACAGCCTGATTGAACAGCACCACCTCTGCGACGAGCTTCTGCATCTCCCTGCCGAGGGCCTCGAGCAGCCGCTCGCGCTCCGCAGGTCTAACTTTTTTCGATGGCTTTCTTGACACTAGCCACACCTCCGTATACTCTCTATTAAATTAGTTTACTAACTAAAATATATGACAGTGTAGATCAATCGGCATCGAAAGTCTAGTTTGTAGAGGAAGGAGGGAGAGCCGATGTAGCGATGAGCAAGACCCCCGGCGGGTGTTGGAGCACCTTGTTGCCGGGGACTCTAAGACCACGAACCGGTCTCGCTGAGCGATACCTGGCGTCCGAGGCGTGCACCTTAAGGAT
>DASVPT010000240.1:0-6143 GCA_036389535.1 Actinomycetota bacterium | reverse complement strand
ACGTTCTCCAGCTTGTTCCACCAGGTGAAGCCGCCGGCACCGGCGCTGCTCTTGAGCTCCCAACTCTTGAACACCAATCCCGAGCAGTCCGGACCCTCTCCGGAGGAGTCGGGCTGGTTAGGAGTGTCGTCGACCCCGTTGTTGTTCCAGCAACCGCCGCCCCACTCGTAGCCCTCGTGGTTCGCGCTAATCGCGTACGTGCGCGCCTCAGACCGCTTGAAGTAGCTCTCCGAGTAGTGGTCGGAAAAGCAGTTGTTGCCGACCCACGACGCGCGTGCAGGCACGGCGAGACATCCGACCATCGCCATGACCGCCACAGCAAGCTGCACCGATCGCTTCATCCTTCCCTCCCGAGCTCGTACCGAAGGATTCGCATTCCACTGGGGGACGAAGAGAGCTGGTACAGAGCGCCGTCGCCACCCAACCGGAAGCGCGAGAGCGGTGGCGTCTCGGCGTACTCCCGATTGGCCACGGCGAATGCCTGGAGGATCTCGGCCCCGTTCACGTGGACGACGTCGTACTGATCGGCCGCGAGGGGACCCTCGCGCCATACGTGGACCACGCACCAGTACCCGCTCCCGCCGTCCGGCTCTGCCATCGCAACGTCTCCGAGGCGGAGGTCTGAGACGAGTTTCACGGCATCGGAAACCACACCACCCCTGACTGTTGCGAGCCGAACGTCGCTCCCATTCCCAACCCGGAGGAGCTCTGCCTCGGGTGCCACCGGACGGCCCACCGACGGAGGACTCGGGACCTCAGATGGCAGTCCCGGCGCGGTCGGAGCCTCCACCCACCCGTCAAGAGGCAGAACGTTGACGTACGCCGCATCGCCGGCCGCAGCGAGGTGCGAGGAAAGGGCCTCCCCGACCGGAACGCGTGGTCCAAGGCTGCCGGCCGGCGTGACCAGGCGAACCGCGACCGTGTCGTCGAGTTGATTGAGGACGAACGCACGTCCATCGTCGGCAACTGCCACGTCATCCGTGGCGCTCAACGGGAGTTGAACTTCACGGCCGAGCCGGCCGTCGCTGAACACCGCAAGACGGTCCTGCTCGGAATCCAAGACGTAGAGCCTCCCCTGATCGTCGACGTCGAACGCGGAAGGGCCCACCGTCAACGATTCCTTCCCGGGAGCGATGCCCGCCCGCATCGGGCCGCTTCCCCATGGAAGGAACAGGGCCGTCGTCGGCTTTCGAACCCGTCCAAACGGGATCTCCGGCAGCCGTACTCTTGGCAATCGGTCTGTCACCCAGAAACGAAGCGGAGCGTCCTCGCTCCCGACCGATGAGGTCAGACCCGTTTCGGTCTGCGCCCGGACGAAGAACGACACCGAGCCTTCAGCGGCTCTGGCCGCCGCCGGGGCCACATCGAAAGCCAGTCCCGGCGCGGCGTCTCGGGTAGAAACGTTCCACGGTTCGTCACCGACGCGTGTTCCGAAGGTGACGCGGCTGGAGCATGGGTTGCCTTGAGTTGTGATGCACACAGCATCGACAGGAATGCGAACGGGCTCCCCTGCCTCCACCAGGACGGGCGGCGTGTAGAAGATCTGCAGCTTCTGCGGAGGATCGAGCAGCGCCGCCGGTTGCTGCAGCCTGGGACCTCTCGGCGGTCCGGCCGGAAGCATGAATGCTCCTCCGAGGCCGACCATGATGAACAACAGCAGCATCGTTCGAGGCCGCAAGGGCGAACACCTCCTCGGGAAGGAACAACGGTTCCCTGGGAAGGCGATCGAAGGGGAGGCTACGGGCGAGGTGCCGCGGGAAGAGGATCACACCCGCTCAGACACCGAGGCCCGACCGGCGGAAAAATACACCACCCGAACATGCGTTTGAATCCCCCGGATGGGGGAAATCGCGAGCGATCAACGCGCACGAAACGCCGGTCGCGGTTAGAGCGTGGAGCGCTGGGTTTCGCCGAGCGAGGCCTGGCCCGCCGAGAGCCGGGCCGTTTCGACTCGGAACGGCGAACAGGAAACATAGTCCAGTCCGATCTGGTGGCAGAAGACCACGGACGCGGGGTCGCCGCCATGTTCGCCGCAGATGCCGAAATGCAGTTCCGTGTTTGCCGCCTTTCCATCGGAGACGGCGATCTCCATGAGCCGTCCGACTCCCGGCTTGTCGATGGTGACGAATGGGTTGGCGGGAACCAGCTTGCGCTCCTCGTACATCCCCAGGAACTTGCCGATGTCGTCGCGGGAGAAGCCGAACGCGGTCTGTGTGAGGTCGTTGGTTCCGAACGAGAAGAAGTCGGCGACCTCCGCGATCTCACCGGCCACGGCGGCCGCCCGCGGGAGTTCGATCATGGTGCCGAAGGCGACGTGGAAGTTCGCGTTGCGTTCCTGCATGACCGAGGCAGCGACTGGCTCGAGCTCGTCCCGCATTTGTCGCAACTCTTCCTGGGTCGCCACCAGCGGAATCATGATCTCGACAACTGGGCGTCCGCCCGCTTCCACTCGGTCGCACGCCGCCTCGATGATCGCCCGCACCTGCATGGCGTAGAGACCGGGCTTGACGATTCCGAGACGAACGCCACGGAGGCCCAGCATCGGGTTCGCTTCATGCAGCTCCTCGACCTTCGTCAAGAGATCTCGGGCCTCGTCCAAGGGGATCTTTTCGTCTCGGACGACGGCTTCTGGCTCTCCTCGCTCCTCGGCGATGGCCACCGCGACGGCCAGATCGACATGGTTTGGAAGGAACTCGTGAAGCGGCGGGTCGAGCAGCCGAACGGTCACGGGAAGACCGTCCATCGCTTCGAAGATCCCCACGAAATCGCCTCGTTGGAGTGGAAGCAGGGCGTCATACGCCGTCTGCTCTTCGTCCCGGGTGTCGGCGAAGATCATTTTCCGAACGGCGGCCACACGCTCTTCGCCCAGGAACATGTGCTCCGTGCGGCAGAGCCCGATGCCCTCCGCGCCTCGGGAGCGAGCGTTCGACGCCTGGTCCGGAGTATCTGCGTTCGCTCGAACACGTAGCCGCCGCACCTCGTCCGCCCGGGACATGAAGGCCTGAAAGGCCTTCCAGATCTTTTCTTTCCTCGCCTCCGGGTCTCCTTCGACGGCCTTTCGCAGCGGAGGTGGCTCGAGCGACAGCTCTCCGACATAGACACTGCCGTCGAAGCCGTCGATCGTGATCACGTCACCCTCACCGACGCGGGTGCCATCGACGGTGAACTGGGAAGCGCCCCGCTCGATCCGGACGGTATCGGCGCCGCACACGGCAGGGATGCCCTCGCCGCGTGCCACGACGGCGGCGTGCGAATTCGTCCCGCCGGCACTGGTAAGGATTCCTTGCGACCTGATCATGCCGTGGTAATCGTCAGGAGTCGTTTCCCGACGAACCAAGATCACCTTCTCACCCCGCTCCGCCCAGTCTCTCGCCACGTCCGCGGTGAACACGACCCTTCCGACGGCGGCGCCCGGAGAGGCGTTCAACCCCGCTGCGACGGGGCGTTGGGTTGATTTCGCGTTCTTCTCGATCACGTCCTTGAAGAGCTCGATCAAGCGATTCGCGTCGAGCCGAAGCAGCCCTTCGTCCGGCGAGATGAGCCCCTCCTGCCACATGTCATACGCCATGACCCACTCTGCGAAGGCCGTCCGCTTTCCGACGCGCGTCTGGAGAAACCAGAGCTTCCCCCGCTCGATGGTGAACTCGATGTCGCACATGTCTCGGTAGTGCTTCTCGAGCGTGTCCATCCCCCGGCGCAGCTCGTCGAACGACTTTGGATCGATGCGTGCAAGCTCCTCGAGCCGCAGCGTGTTGCGAATCCCGGCCACCACGTCTTCGCCCTGGGCGTTCGTGAGGTAGTCGCCGTAGGGTTCGCGCTCGCCGGTCGAAGGGTCTCGGGTGAACGCCACGCCCGTTCCCGAGTCCTCTCCCATGTTGCCGAACACCATGGCGACCACGTTGACCGCCGTGCCGAGGTCGTCCGCGATCTTGTTCTGGCGCCGGTACGCCACGGCACGGGGCGTGTTCCACGAACGAAACACGGCCTCGATGGCTTTTTCCAGCTGACGCCGGGGCTCTTGTGGGAACTCTTCGCCGACCTCGCGCCGGACCACATCCTTGAAGGCCGACGTCAGCCGGCGAAGGTCTTCGGCGGAGAGGTCGGTGTCCTTGGCGTCCGGACCTTTTCGTTCCTTTGCCTGGTCCAGCAGGGCCTCGAACTCCTGCGGGTCGATATCCAGAACGATCTTTCCGAACATCTGGACGAACCGCCGATAGGAATCCCAGGCGAAGCGCTCGTTGTTCGTTTGGCGAGCCAGACCCTCGACCGACCGGTCGTTCAGACCCAGGTTGAGGACGGTGTCCATCATCCCGGGCATCGAGAACTTCGCGCCGGATCGAACCGAGACCAGCAGCGGGTCTTTCTCGTCCCCGAGCTGCTTTCCCATCGTGCGCTCGAGGTGCTGAAGGTGCCCCTCGACCTCTTCCATCAGGCCTTCGGCGAAGCGGCCGCTTTCCAGGTACGCGAGGCACGCCTGTGTTGAGATGGTGAATCCGGGAGGAACCGGAAGCCCCAGGTTCGTCATCTCGGCGAGGTTCGCGCCCTTGCCGCCGAGCAGATCCTTCATGTCCCTGTTGCCTTCGGCGAAGTCGTACACGAACTTGGTTCCGGACCCCGAAGACATGTGACGACCTCCCGATGCGCGGTGTTCGGTCAGTTTACTTGCGGGCTATCCGGCCGCCCGGCGCAAAAGCGCCAGGGTTTTCTCGTCGGAGGCGAACAACACCCGCACGTGGGTGTCCGAGGGCCGGAGGACTGTACCGACGTGCGTGCCAATCCACTCGTCCATGGCGCCGGCGAACTCCTTGGCATCCTCGCTGGAGTCCCACGCGGTATCGAGGACGACCGCCGTGTCCTTCCGGTGGCCCCACGCTCGGTACTGCGCACCGTCCCATCCGCTCACGGCCGTCGTGGACTCCTCGGGACCGATCCGCAGATCGAACATCAGGTGAAGCCACCCTTCGCCGACATCCTCGAATTCCAGATCCTTCCACCCCGCGCCCAGCTTTGGGGCCAGATCCGGCACTTCCACGTCATCAGGGACGTCAGCCGGGTACTCCCCGGGGTGAAGGATCTGCTCGGTGGAGACCGGCGGGTGGCGAAACGCCGCGTCGACTTCCTTGGTCCCTCCACGGTCGAGCAGGTCCGTGACGAACGCGCTCCCGTTGGGGTACGGGAAGATCAAGAGCTGGGCGAAAAACAGCGGGACGGTGGAGGGCAGGCCGCCCTCGCCCTGAGACGACTCCTCAACCTGCAACTGCGTGTACTCCGCCGGCGTGAGATTTCTGGTCGCCCACCGCGTCGCCGTCACCTCCGCGTTCCCCTCGACCAGGGAGAGGAAGGACAGGGCGAGCTCGTCCCTGCATTTGGCGTGGAGGTCGTCGAGGTGGTCCAGCTTGAAATGTTGGTCGTCGAGCGCGTGCGTCAGCTCGTGGGCCAGGACCCTTCGCTGGAGCGGGGTCGGCGACTGCGTCCCGACGTAGACCAGGCGGTGATCGTCGGTGTCGTAGAAACCGACGATCGAGCTCGCGCCGAAGTCCTTGTACGCCTGGCGAAGGTCGGCGCCCTCCGGGATCACGCCGATCGTTTGCCAGGCCAGACCGGTCCGCCTCGCTTCGCCCTTCGGAATGGCCTCGTTCAGACCTTCGTTCAGGAGTCGGTCCATCTCCTCGCGGCTCACCGCACGCGGCGCGATGGGCCGGATGAACTTCAGGCCGCGGACCTCCTCCACCTGATGCGCCACCTCGGCGATGACCTGGGGCAGGGGCTTCTTCTTAAACCGCTTCGGTTTGCTCTTCTGGTTCGGCGGCCGCTTGCAGGGCGGTCGCTGATCAGCCGTAGTCGGGGAAGCGCTCGGCGACGCCGAGAGCGAGCTCGTAGTCGGGGTCGGCGAGGCCCCACCGATGACCACGGTCCGGGTGCATGCCCCACAGACGACCGATAGCGCGGCGAACACGGCGACGCGGCGGAGGCGCGTCATGGGCGGCGAACCGGAAGAAGGAGCGACCCGATGGCGCAGGCCACCGATCCAATGGAGAGCCCGATGGAGATCCAGGGGGCGACCGGACTGGCCGCGAAGTGGCCGAAGGCCACCGCCACAGCCGCGGCGACCATAAGAACCAGCGCGACTCCGAAAAGCTTGA
>DASVPT010000239.1:0-3548 GCA_036389535.1 Actinomycetota bacterium | reverse complement strand
GTTGGCTGCCATGACCGGACGCCGCCCGTCACGTTCCGCGCTCACGGCGTCTCCTCCTCCATCAGAACGGCGATTCCGGGGAGCTCTCGTCCCTCCAGAAACTCGAGAGATGCCCCGCCGCCCGTCGAGAGGTGGTCGACGGAATCCAGCAGATCGAACTTCGCCAGCGCCGCGATGCTGTCTCCACCGCCGACCACGGTGTAGCCGCTTGATCCGGCAACCGCGTGGGCGACGCCGCGCGTTCCCGCTGAGAACGGCTCCAGCTCGAACATGCCCATGGGACCGTTCCACAGGATGGTTTTCGCGTCGGCGATCGTGCGAGCGAACTCCTCGACGGTTCGCGGCCCGATGTCGAGCCCCATTCGATCCCGCGGGATGTCGTCCGCACGGACCGTCTCCTTGGCGGCGTCCGCCCGAGGCTCCTCCGCCACCACGACGTCCTCCGGAAGCTGGATGAGGACGCCTTTGGCCTCGGCCTCTTCCACCGCCCGCCGGACGTCGTCGAACCGGTCCGGCTCCACGAGCGAGCGACCAACGGACGCTCCTCGAGCGGCAAGGAAGGTGAAGGCCATGGCGCCTCCGACCAATAGTGCGTCCACGCGCTGAACGAGCGAGTTCACGACCGCGAGCTTGTCCGAGACCTTCGCTCCCCCGAGGATCGCCACGAACGGCTCGTCGGGAGCGTGGAGAAGACGCGACAGCACCTCCACCTCGCGTTGCATCAGTCGCCCGGCAGCCGAAGGGAGCCGCTCGGCGACGCCGACCACCGAGGCATGCGCCCGGTGCGCCGCGCCGAAGGCGTCGTCGACGTACGCGTCGGCGAGCAAAGCCAGCTCGTCGGCGAACGCGGGGTCGTTCTGTTCTTCGCGCGGATCGAACCGAAGGTTCTCGAGAAGGGTCACGGCGCCGTCCCCCCCGCTCCGAAGCTCCGCTTCGACCGACGGGCCGGTCACGTCGTTCAGCTTGCGAACGTCGTGATCAAGCAGCTCGCCGAGCCGCGCCGCCACCGGGTCCAACTGCAGCGCGTCATTCGGCTTGCCCTTGGGTCGGCCGAGGTGCGAGCACACCACGAGGCTGGCGCCCCTCTCCAACAGCTCGCGCAGCGTGGGAACGCTGGCTCGGATGCGGAGGTCGTCGCTGATCCTGGCTTCCTCCAAGGGAACGTTCAGGTCGCACCGAACCAGAACGCGCTTCCCGGCGAGTGAGCCGAGGTCCTCGATCGTCCGAAGACGACGGGGCGTCAAAACGGGGCTACAGCCTGGAGCCGACCAGCTCGATGAGCTCGACGAGCCGGTTCGAGTAGCCCCATTCGTTGTCGTACCAGCCGATCACCTTGACGAGGTTGCCAATTGCCATCGTCGAGAGAGCGTCGAAGGTGCACGAGAACGGGGTCCCCACGATGTCACTGGAAACGATGGGGTCTTCGGTGTACGCGAGCCGCCCCTTCAGCGAGCCTTGCTCGGAGGCCTTGCGGTACGCCTCGTTGACCTCCTCCCTGGTGACCTCCCGCTTGAGCACGCACACCAGGTCGGTCACCGAGCCGTCGGGTACCGGGACGCGAAGCGCAAACCCGTCCATCTTTCCCTTGAGCTCCGGCAGGGCCAGCGAGGAGGCCTTCGCCGCGCCGGTGCTCGACGGAACGATGTTGATCGCCGCGGCTCTCGCGCGTCGCATGTCCTTGTGCGGCAGGTCGAGGAGGTTCTGGTCGTTCGTGTAGGCGTGGACCGTGGTCATGAACCCCCGCTCGATCCCGAATGAGTCGCCGAGCACCTTTGCCATCGGGACGACGCAGTTCGTGGTACACGAAGCGTTCGAGATGATCTGGTGCTCGGTGGGGTTGTACTGATCGTCGTTCACACCGAGCACGATGGTGATGTCCTCACCCTTGGCCGGCGCGCTGATGATGACCTTCTGGGCTCCCGCCTCGATGTGCTTGCGGGCCTTCTCCGCGTCCGTGAACAGACCCGTTGACTCCACCACCACCTCGGCCTCGAGCTTCTTCCACGGAAGGTTGCCCGGATCCCGCTCGGCGAGGACCTGAAGCCGGTCGCCGTCAACGATCAGGCCGTCGTCACCGACCTCGACCGAACCCTTGAACTTCCCGAGCACCGAGTCGTACTTCAGAAGGTGCCCCAGCGTCTCAGGGTCGGTGATGTCGTTGACGCCCACAAAATCGATGTCTGCGCCGCGCTCCTTGGCGGCCCGGAACAAGTTCCGCCCGATCCGTCCAAATCCGTTGATTCCGACCTTTACCGTCATTCGTTGTCCTCCTTGATGGTGAATCCCTTCATGTAACCCTTTTCATCCTAGTCGAGCGGTCCTTTCACTCTCTCTCCAGGTCGCGGTGTTCGACCGACACCGGATACCCGCGCTTGCGGAAGTACTCCGCGAGATCCTCAGCCACGACGGTGGAACGATGCCTTCCACCCGTGCACCCGACGGCGATGGTGAGATAGGACTTCCCTTCCAAGACGTAGCCGGGGACCGTTTGGTCGAGGAGCGACTGAAGCTTGCGCATGAACTCGTCGTAGCCGGCCTGGCGACGTACGTAGGTGCGGACCTTCTGGTCGGTGCCGGGAAGCGGCCGAAGCTCGTCCACCCAGTGGGGATTCGGGAGGAACCGAACGTCGAAGACGAGGTCGGAGTCTCTGGGGAGACCGTGCTTGTACCCGAACGAGAGCAGCGAGACCTGAAGCGCGTCTTCGGCGGGTGACTTGGCGAAGGCGTCGCGGACGCGGTCGCGCAGGTCGTGCGGCGACATGCCGGAGGTATCGATGATGAGGTCGGCGTCCTCCTTGAGCGACCGCATCATCATTCTCTCCTTGCGGATTCCCTCCACCATCCGGTCGCCGGGCGCCAGCGGGTGTCTGCGCCGAGTCGCCTCGAAGCGGCGCACCAGGTCGTCATCCGAGGCGTCCAGGAAGAGGATTCGATACGGCACGCCGAGGTCCTTCAAGTCCTCGAGCCCCTTCGACAGCTCGTTGAAGAAGACGCCCCCACGAACGTCGGCCACGATGGCCACCCGCGCAGGGTTCCCGGAGGTCGTCGCGAGCTCGGCCATCTTTCTGATGAGTGCGGGCGGGAGGTTGTCGACCACGAAGTAGCCAAGATCCTCGAAGCACTTCGCCGCCTCGGAACGGCCCGCGCCGGAAAGTCCGGTGATGATGGTGAAGTCGACCTCTCCGGGGTGCGGGCGGATTCTCGCTCCGGCGGCGCGCTTCGCCGCGGTCGCCATCAGCCAGCCCTTCTCGCCGCCGGGACAGGGACCGCCGACGAACCATGAAGGGCTCCATCGTCCACGCCGTGAAGCCGGTCGTAGATGATTCGGGCGAGGCTCGGTCCGACGCCGGGCGTGGCCTCGAGCTCCTCCACCGACGCGCCGCGAAGGCGTGTGAGCGAGCCGAATTGCTTGAGCAGCGCCTTCTTCCTGGTTTCGCCCACCCCGGGCACATCGTCGAGCGGCGAGTGCAGCGCTCGCTTCGATCGCTTCCCGCGGTGGTACGTGATGGCGAATCGGTGCGCCTCATCGCGAATGTGCTGGAGGATGA
>DASVPT010000238.1:0-32173 GCA_036389535.1 Actinomycetota bacterium | reverse complement strand
CGACGCCGGGCCGGGTATCCCGCCGGATCTGACCGAGCGAATCTTCGAGCGGTTCACGCGTTTGGAGCCCAGCAGCACGCGCCCGGGAATCGGACTGGGCCTGCCGATCGTCCGGCAGCTGGTGAATGCGTGCGGCGGCCGGGTCTGGGTGGAGGAAGCGCCCGGAGGCGGGGCCGCGTTCAGGATCGCCCTTCCGCTCGAGGTGCCGACCGCGGCCGATCTGGTCCTCGCCCCAGCCTGACACCGCCGCGCCAACCCAGCTCTTGTGGCGATTCTGTGAAGCCACCGTCGTTCGGGAACGAACGACCCCCCTCATTCGTCGTACACATCAACGACGGGTGTGGAAGGGGGATTGGCCCGCCGGCCGAAAACGATGGCCATGGAAAGCTGGGCATATGGGTGGCAGTGGAGAGCCGCGTGCCGCGGCGAGGATTCGACCACCTTCTTTCCGCCGGACGGTGAGAGCCGACAGGAGCGCGTCGTCCGCGAGGAGCGAGCCAAAGCCATCTGCGCCACCTGTCCCGTTCGGATGGAGTGCCTCGAATATTCCCTCAGGGTCCGTGAAGCGTTCGGCGTATGGGGCGGCCTCAACGAGCACGAACGCCGGATGCTGATTCGGGACCAGCAGCAGGCCTCGTAGCGCCCCCGCCTGGAGTCCGCGGTAGCGTTATCCCCCGTGGGAGCCGAACAGCGCCTTTCCGAACTGGGTCTGGAACTGCCGGCCGCACCGGCGCCGGTTGCGTCCTACATCCCCGTGGCCGTCGCCGGGAACCTCGCGTTCGTCTCCGGCCAGGTCGCCATGGATCAAGGCGCGCCGATGTGGACGGGAAAGCTCGGTGCCGAGATCGACCTGGCGGCGGGGGCGGAGGCCGCCCGGCGCTGCGCGCTTCAGGCGCTGTCGGCGCTCCGCACGGAGCTGGGATCCCTGGACCGAGTCCGCCGTATCGCCAAGGTCACCGTCTTCGTTGCGTCTTCCACCGGGTTCACCGATCAGCCGAAAGTGGCGAATGGCGCCAGCGACCTGTTCGTCGAGGTGTTCGGCGACGCCGGGAAGCACGCCCGCGCGGCGGTCGGGGTGGCGGAGCTTCCGCTCGGGGTTCCGGTCGAGGTCGAGCTGATCGCCGAAATCGCCTAGGTCTCTCCCGGCCGCTCGCCGCCCTTAGCCGGTTCCGTGGAAAGCGCGTACGCGACCGCCTCGTCCAGGGATAGCACAGAGTCGGGCCGAGGAAGACCGGCGACGTGCGGGGCGAAGATCGGCTGCCATATATCCCATCGAGAGATGGGTGCTCTGGCGGCTTCGGCCTCGACCGCGGCCCACAGGGTCCCGGCTCGTGCTGTGTCTCCCCTCGCCGCTGCAGCCCAAGCGAGCATCCCGAGGCCGTTCACCGTGCTCCTACGGTCCCGGATCCGGAATGCACGGTCGAGCGTTTCCCGCGCTCGCCGTTCCCCTTCTTCGACGTTGCCCTCTTCCAACGTCTCGTGGGCCAACACAGCGCTGTTGCCGACAGCCCACCATTCCCACTCGGCTTCTTCGGCCATGTCGATCGCTCGCTGGACCAAGGTTCGGCCGAGGACCCGATCTCCTCGGTCGTATGCGAGGTTGCCCAGAGAGCCGACGACTTGCAGTTCACCGATTCGGTCGCCGATTCGCCGAAAGATGGCGAGGCTTTCCTCGTAGAGCTTGCGTGCCTCGTCGAGATCACCTCTGTGGTGGGCGACGATTCCGATTCGAAAGATTCCGGTCGCAACGCCACTTTCGTCCCCCGCTTCGCGAAAGAGGTCACGGCTCTGTTCGTAGAAAACCCGTGATCCCTCGTGGTCCCCGGCCATGTCGATGGCGCCGGCGTAATCGCGCAACGCCCTCGCGCGCAGAACCAGATCGACGTGTCCGGCGCGCGGGAGGAGGGCCTCGAACCGTCGCGCACCCTCGGTCGGGTCGTTCGTCACCCAGAAGTTCTCCAGGGCGAGCACCAGACGTAGACCCATTTCGACGTCCGCCCTGGTCGCCCAGTCGATCGCCGCGCGAATGTTGTGCTGTTCTGGGATGACGACGTCGGGTCGTTGGGGTCCGCGCCCCAGCGACTCAAGGGCGAGGTTGGCCGATTCGGCGATCTCCAGAAAATGCGCAGCGTGGCGCCGCCGAACCATCTCCGGGTCATCAGAGTCCTCCGCAAGCTCCTCCGCGAATTCGCGAATTGTTTCCAGCATGCCGAACCGGCCGCTCTGCCACCGGCGAACCAGGTTGTGCTCGATGAGTGCCTCGAGCCTGTCGAGGTCGGCGTCGCACACGGCCTCCGCGCTGGCAAGGGTGAACCCTCCAACGAACACCGCGAGACGCGCGAACAACTGCCGCTCTTCGGCTCCCAGTAAGTCGCTGCTCCACTCGATGGTCGCTCGGAGCGTTCGTTGTCTCTCTGGGGCGTCCCGCGTTCCCGCCTTGAGAAGGGGCAGCCGGCGATCCAGTCTCTGGAGCAGCTCAGACGGTGGAAGAAGCTTCACTCGGGCCGCGGCGAGCTCGATGGCCAAGGGCAGGTGGTCGAGCCGGCGGCAGATCTCGCCCACGACGCCGTTGCCTTCGAAGTCGCGCCTCACGGCCCGGGCTCGCTGGACGAAAAGGTCAACCGCTTCTCGTTCGTAGAGCGGTTCCACCGCGTAATCCCATTCGCCGGACACACGAAGCGGTGCGCGGCTGGTCACCAGGACGTTCACGTTGGGGCATTCAGCGAGAACGTCGCCGATATCCGGTGCCGCGTCTATGACGTGCTCGAAGTTGTCGAGGAGGACGAGCGTTCGTTTATCCGCGATGACCTCGGTGGCGCCGACGCTCCCTCCCAGCGTTCGGGCGATCGTGGATGAGACGAGTTGCGGGTCGCGAAGCGGCGCGAGCGGCACCCACCACACGCCGTCGGGATACGCGTCCGCCGATTCGCCCGCCGCTTGTAGCGCGAGGCGGGTCTTTCCGGTGCCGCCGGGACCGGTCAGCGTGACCAGCCGGACCTCTTCCCGTCCGAGAAGACCGACCACCTCGCTCAACTCCGTCTGACGTCCAAGAAACGGCGTCGCCGGTACGGGAAGGTTCGTCTGATGAAGGCTCTTGAGCCGAGGAAATTCGTGATCGCCAACCTGGTAGAGACGCTCTGGGGCCGAAAGGTCCTTCAACCGATGCTCACCGAGCTCTCGAAGCTCGGCGTTCTGGACCAGGGAAGCGGTGGAGGAAGAAACCAGCACCTGTCCGCCGTGGCCGCATGCGGCGATGCGCGCGGCTCGATGGACGTCCATCCCGACGTAGTTGCCTTCAGCGACCAGCGGCGTACCGGTGTGGATACCGATGCGGACGCGGATGCGGCCGCCGGAGAGCCCCTGCTGTGCTTCCTTCGCCGCATCGAGCGCGCCGGGCGCCGTCGGGAAGGCGACGAAGAAGGCGTCTCCCTGCGTGTCGATCTCGACACCGTCGTGGCGGTCGAACGCCTCACGCAGGATCCGGCGGTGCTCTGCAAGCGCTCTGGCGTATTCCTCGGCGCCGAGCTCGCCCAGCAGCTTTGTGGATCCTTCAATATCGGTGAACAGGAAGGTGACGGTTCCGGTGGGAAGGTCGCGCGGCACCCTTACTCCTTCAGCACTCTCACGTCGCCCTTGCGGCGCGTGATCCTCCTCTCGTCGAAGTACTCGAGGATCGGCAGCGCATATTTTCGCGTCGTTCCGAGGGCTTCGCGAAACGCCGATACGGTGACGCCGTCGGCGCTTCGTTCTCGAACCACCTCCTCGGCTCGCGCCAGAAAGTGTGGCGTGACCACGACGTCCGGCGAGACGCGCACCAGCCGGCCGTCGGTGCACGCCGCCTGGATCAATTCGCGGTCGAAACCTTCTGATGCCAGCTCCTTGACGGAGGGTGGCATTGGCTCGGCCGCCTCTATGCGGCTGACGAGACGGTCCGCGTCTTCGCGTCCCGCGGTGAGCGCCCCGTGGTCCGGCAGGCGGACGATGTTTTCCTCTCGCTGCACTCCTCCCGCGCCAACGAGGTGCTCGAGCAACGCCTCGCTCAGCCCGGGGTCGGCGAACGCACGGGAGACACCGGTCAGGAGCGAGTGGACCTGCGGGACCTCCATGCCGCGTTGGAGCGGATGCCTTTCGTGGAGGTCAGACACGGCGCCGATCACGGTTTCGCTTGCAAGCTCCAACAACTCGGGAGTCATCAGCCACGCGCCGACGCGCGCGGCCCCTCGGCTCTCTGCGTCGCCCGGCCCCACGCCGGCCAGGAATTTCATCTCGGATGCCCGAAGGGCGCCCCGGTCCACGACCACTCGCCAGGCCAGCCCGGCGCGATCGGCATCCTGTCGGGCCTGAAGCCTGGCGATCGGGTCGCCGGTCGACCGAAGGGGCGGTTCGGTATCCAGCACGACGCCGCCCGCGACGGTCTCCTGTCGCCCGGCCTCGCGCAGGACGAAGCTGTCCTTGAAGTCCAGGACCAGCGGACGGGAAAGCGTCACTCGAACGAACGCTTCCTCACCGGCCCGGAGCTCTCGCGGTCCATAGAGGCGGATGCGCGCGTCTCGCTCCGCGGACCCCGCGTAGAGCTTGAAGGCGCCGCGTGCGGACAGCGCATGGCCGAGGCCGCGAACCGTTCGCATCGATCCTTCGATGACCGAGGTCGCGCGCCACTGTCCCGGGACGGTCAGCACGTCGCCTCGCTCGAGGTTCTCCTTCGGGGTTCCCGCCAGGTTCACCGCGACCCGCGAGACCGGCCGGGCGATGGTCAGCGGGCGCTTGTGCGTCTGGAGGCCGCGAATCCTCGCTCGGTGTCCCGAGGGAAGGACCTCGGCTTCGTCGCCGGCGTGAAGAGCGCCGCCCGTCAGCGTGCCGGTGACCACCGTCCCGGAACCTTTGACGGTGAACACCCGGTCGATGAACTGCCGGGCCCGCCCCAGCGCTTCGGCAGGAGTGGCGCTCCCGATGGTCGCGTCAAGCGCCGCGCGAACGTCGGCCATCCCTTCACCCGTAACCGCCGAGCACCCGACGATGGGAGCACCGGCCAGCGCCGTTCCCTCGAGCTTGGCCGTCACTTCGGCGGTTCGGTTGTTCCGCGTCTCCGAATCGACCTGATCGACCTTGGTCAGTGCGACCACGGCGCCGTCGACGCCGAGGACGTCCAGGATCTGGAGATGTTCCTCGGATTGGGGCTTCCATCCTTCGTCGGCCGCGACCACGAAGAGCACGAGGCGGACAGGACCGACGCCGGCGAGCATGTTTCGAACGAACCGCTCATGGCCTGGCACGTCGACGAATCCGACCTCGTGTCCGGACTCGAGCGTCGTCCAGGCGAATCCGAGGTCGATGGTCAGGCCCCGGCGTTTCTCCTCGGCCAGGCGGTCGGGGTCCATGCCGGTGAGCCGGAGGATGAGCGCCGACTTGCCGTGGTCGACGTGCCCCGCCGTCGCCACTACGTGCAGCGAGGGGGAGCTCCTCGTCACGCTGGCCGGTTCGGCGGCGCTCACCTGCGTTCGCTCGGGTCAGCCCTGCTCGAGGGCGTAGCGGATGGCCCGAACCATACGGTCTTCGTCCTCCGCTGACACGGTGACGACATCGAATACCAGTGCCGCGTCCTCGACCCGGCAAAAGACTGGCGGGCGTCCCATCCGGAGCCTCGCTGCGATCTCGGCCGGTGAGTCGACGGGCACAACGAGCTCGGCCGAAGGAACCGCGTATCCCGGGACGGAGCCGCCACCCACCGCGGCCTCGCTCTTTCGTGCAGTTGCGCCGGGGAAGATCGCCGCCAGTGCCTGGGCCCGATTGAACAGCGAGGACTGCGGCGTGGACAGCATCTGCCAGATGGGAATCTCGCCGCGGCGGTCCGTGGCATAGAGCCGAAGCACCGCCTCCAGCGACGCGACCGTCATCTTGTCGATTCGAACCGCGCGGGCGATGGGATGGCGGCGAAGCCGTTCGATCAGCGGTGCGGCGCCGGCGATCACACCCGCCTGCGGTCCGCCCAGCAGCTTGTCGCCGGAGAACGTCACGACGTCAGCGCCGCCCGAGAGCGCCTCGGCGACGCTCGGTTCGTCTCGCGGAACGCCCGGATAGCGATCGAGGAGGCCGCTACCAACGTCGTACGCGAGCGGAATCCCCGCGCGGCGTGCGGTCTCGGCGAGCTCGGACACGCCGACCGAGTTCGTGAAGCCGACGACGCGGTAGTTGCTCGGATGCACCTTGAGGATGAGGGCGGTCTTCGGGCCGATGGCGCGTTGGTAGTCGCCGGCTCGCGTGCGGTTGGTGGTGCCCACCTCGACCAGCTTGGCGCCAGACGCCGCCATGATCTCGGGAAGTCGAAACTCGCCGCCGATCTCGATGAGCTCCCCTCGGGAGACCAGCACTTCCCGCCGGGCTGCCAGCGCCGAAAGCGTCAGCAACAGGGCCGCCGCGTTGTTGTTGACCACCAGGGCGTCCTCCGCGCCGGTGAGCGACTTCAGCAGCGCCTCGGCCCGCGCCGTGCGCCTGCCGCGCGCGCCGGTCTCGCGCTCGACTTCCAGATCGGAGTAGCCGCGGGCGGCGTTGGCTGCCGCATGTGCGGCGCGTTCCGGAAGCGGCGCTCGACCAAGGCCCGTGTGAAGGATGACGCCGGTGGCGTTGATGACCTCGCTGAGCCCGTAGTAGTTCCGGGCGGCGGCGCCGGCTGCTCTGGCCAGGATGACGGCGTCCTCCGGGATGGGACTCCCTCGCGCCGCCTCGGCCCTGATGTCGGTGAGGGTCGCCTGGAGCGCCTGTTTCAGGACGGCGCGTCCGAGCTTCTGGGCGACCTTCCGGCCCGGGTCGGATCGAAGTAGTGCGTCCACCGACGGAATCTTGGGCCGGGTATCCGTTCGGCTCACAGCCCGAGGGCGCGGGCGATGATGAACCGCTGAATCTCGCTGGTCCCTTCGACGATTCGCAGCATCCGAACCCACCGGAAGATTCGCTCCACCGGCCCCTCCGTGAGGAGCCCCATTCCGCCGTAGATCTGCACGGCGCGGTCGGCGACGCGGTTCACCATCTCGGTGTTGTTGAGCTTGACGAACGAGGACTCCTTTATCGGTTGGTCGCCCTGGTCGACCAGCCACGCCAGGTGATACGTCATCAGCCGGGCGGCGTAGACCTCGAGCGCAGAGTCGGCCAACATCCACTGGATCGCCTGGTACTTGCCGATCGGCTTTCCGAAGGTGCTCCGCTCCTTCGCATAGTCCGTGCAGATTCGAACCAGGTAGTCCGCCACCCCGACGCACATCGCGCCGATGTAGGCGCGGCCCGCGTTGAGGAACTTCATGGCCGAGCCGAATCCGAACCCCACCTCGCCGATGACGTTCTCTTTCGGGACTCGACAGTCGTCGAAGATGAGCTCCGCCTGGTTGGTGTCTCCGGCCAGCGTTCGCTGCTTTCGTCCGACCACGAACCCGGGTGCGTCGCGCTCGACCAGGAACGCGGTGATGCCGCCCGCCGCGCGCTTCTCGGCGTCGGTGACCGCGAACACCACGGCGATGTCGGCATTGGCCCCGTTCGTGATGAAGTGCTTTCGGCCGTTCAGAACCCACTCGTCGCCGTCGAGGGTGGCGGTGGTTTGGATGGCCTGCGCGTCGGATCCCGCATCCGGCTCGGTGAGCGCGAAGCACATGGTCGTCTCGCCGCGAACCAGCGGCTCGACGTACTTCTCGTGCAGATGCCGGGGCAGGTCCATGAGGATGGGATTGGGGGATTCGGGATTCGGCGGCCCCAGGACAAAGCTGGCGAACCGCAGCCCCGACTTCCCGCCCTCCTCCACCAGAAGGGTGTAGCCGAGGTTCGAGAGACCCCAGCCGCCGACCGATTCGGGCATGTGCGCCGCGTAGAAGCCGAGCTCGGCCGAGCGGCGTCTCAGGGCCAGCCCGGCCTCGTGCATCTCCTCGCCGAACTCGTCTTCTTGAAGCTGGACCCGATATCGGTCCTCAACCGGGGCCACCTCCCTGTCGAGGAATGATCGGAAGGAGGTCAGCAGCTCCTGGTACTCGTCCGGGATGCTGAAATCCATGGGAGGTAACCGTAACGCATAGGCCCGTCGCCTCAGTCGTCGAAGGTCCCCAACGCGAGCAGCTCGAGGCGCTGTTCGGGCGGTTCGAGACGACCGGGTGCATCGTGACCGGTTCTCACCTCGCCCTCCTCTCCGCCTCGGTCGTGACGTTCATCACGCCCTGCAGCCTGAATCCGCCGCGTCTGGTCGTGTGCACCCCGAACGACAGCCTGACGAATGAGGTCATCGAGCAAAGCCGGGCTCTGGCGGTTCACCCGCTGGCCCGGGGGCAGGAGGATTGGATCACGCACTTCAGCCAGTCCGCCCGCGACGTGAGCAAGTTCGAATCGGTCAAGTGGCGCCCCGGCGTCACCGGATCGCCGATCCTCGAAGACGCCGTCGGATACGTCGAGGGTGAAGTCATCGGATCCATGCCGGCGGGCGACCACACCGTTCGGATGATGGAACCCGTGGGAGCGGTGCTTCGAGACCCGAAGGCCGAGTTCCTCACGCTGAGGGAGATCGTGGGCCTCGGCCTCGCCTGACGCAGTTGCTCTAGTCGCTCACGTAGCGCGCCAGGGCCATACGGCAGCATCCCCAAGTGAACCCGGCGGCGACGATCCGCTTCGACCGGAAAGCGAGATCGAGAAGGCGGTCCCCGTGGCTTATCCGGGTCGTCACCAATCCACCATTGCCGAACGATGGGTCGAGTTCCCCTGAAGTTGTGTACCTCGCAAGGGCGAATACCGGATCCACGTCGCTCGTGGCGTCAGTGTTACCTCCCAGAATTATTTTCCCGTCGCCTTGGAGCACGACAGCGTCCGCACCGTCTCCAGAGTTCGGGCCGAAGTTCGTGGAGACTATGCCGTCGGAGGAAAATTCATTGTCCAGGGTGCCAGTGGCTGTTAAACGCACGGCGACGAAATCGCCACCCGTCTCATCAAATGGCGCCTCGCCGCCGGTTACGATCTTTCCGTCCTTCTGAATTGCGACGCCTTGCGCCCCCGAACCGATGGCGTCCCCAATGAACAGGGTGAAGATCCCCCCAACGGCGAAGTTCGTATCGAGCGAGCCATCCGGGTTGTAACGGATTACAAGCCAGTCGTTTCCATTGCCGTGATCGCCCCCGTGTCCGGCAACGACGATCTTCCCATCGGGCTGAATAGCCAACGCGTTTGCGCGGTCAGAGGCGCCAACGACGTCCGTGGTGACGAACCCTCGTCCATCACCGAATGTTGGATCAAAGCCCCCACGTGGATTGAGTCGTGCGACCGCGACGTCATCCCCGTGCCATCCCTGACCCGCTAGGACGATCTTTCCGTCACTTTGTACCGCGACGTCAAACGCAAAGCCTTCGAGTGCGGAGTCGCCTGTCCAGAGGACTCGCTTTCCGTCATGCGAGAAGTTCCCGTCGAGCGTCCCATTGGGGTTCAGGCGCACCACCGCGAACCGGCCATCTGCTGATCCTGCAAGCAGGATCTTTCCATCGGGTTGAAGCGCGAGGGCGAATCCCCCCTCATAGCAGTCGGAACCTACGTTGACGGTTCGCTTGCCATCTCCGGCGAACGTCGAGTCGAACGTCCCGTTCGGATTGACCCGAGCAACAGAGAACCGGCCGTATGGAGTGTGGTCGCATCCGTCTGCGGAGATCGACCCCCCAAACACGATTTTTCCGTCCGACTGAACGGCCACGCCCTGCGCTCCATTTGTCCCCGCCCCGAATTCGAAATGGAGCTTGCCGTTGCGACTGAAAGTTGTGTCGAGATCACCAGCGGTTGCGTAAGCCGGGGAAGGGAGAAAGAGGCATAGCGTGACCGCCACAACGCCGAAAATAAGGGTGGTTCTCGGGCACGAGCTAAACATCAGCTGTGTCGCAGAGTACGCTTCGCGCGTTTCGCCAGCAACAGGTGTTTTCCTTGCCAGTTGATGGCTGAACGCACCTGCTACCCTCCCGGATTGGTGGCCCGGCTCTCTTTTCACTGATGGACATTCAGGAACGCGCTCAGTACACCGCCGCCAGCGACGCGTGGATGGTCCGCGGCGGCGGCATCGATGTGGTGGTGGAGGGTCCTCTTCGAACCGAGGAGATGATCCTCAACATCGGGCCGCAGCACCCGTCGACCCACGGCGTGCTTCGCATTGTGCTCGAGCTGGACGGCGAGCGGATCATCTCGGCCGAGCCCGTCATTGGGTACATGCACCGCGCCGCGGAGAAGCTTTCAGAGTACCGAGACCCCCGCCAGGTCCTCGTACTCATGAACCGCCACGACTGGCTGTCGGCGTTCAACAACGAGCTGGGATGGATCATGGCGGTCGAGCGCATGCTGGGCGTCGAGGTTCCCGAACGGGCGCAGTGGATCCGAACCATGATGGCCGAGTGGAACCGGCTGCTGAACCACCTGATGTTCACGGGTTCGTTCCCGTTGGAGCTGGGCGCGATGACGCCCATGTTCTACGCATTTCGCGAGCGAGAGATGATCCAGGGCCTCATGGAATCCGCCACCGGGGCGCGGATGCACCATTCGTACGTCCGGATCGGAGGGCTGAAGGACGACCTTCCGCGCGGCTTCCTGAAACATTCATGGGAGGTCCTCGATTGGACGCGCAAGAAGCTGCGCGACTTCGAGACCCTCATCATGGGCAACGAGATCATTCACGCCCGCACCGACGGAATTGGAGTCCTCCCCGCGGACGTCGCCATCGCCTATGGATGCAGCGGGCCAGTGCTCCAGGCGAGCGGCGTCGCCATGGATCCCAGGAAGGACGAGCCGTACGAGAAGTACGGCGAGGTGGAGTTCGACGTTCCGGTCGGACGAAACGGCGATTCCTACGACCGGTTGTGGGTGTTGGTCCAGCGGATGTGGGAGTCCTGCAAGATCATCGAGCAGTGCATGGACAAGCTTCCTCCCGGACAGTACATCTCGCCGAAGCTGCCCAAGAAGATGAAGATCCCCGAGGGCGAGATCTACGTGAGGACCGAGAACCCGCTCGGGCTGATGGGCTATTACCTGGTCGGCGACGGAGGCGACTACCCCTATCGCCTCAAGATGCGCACGGCGTCGTTCAACAACGTGGCGATGATCCCCGCCTTGCTTCCGGGGACGCTTGTTCCCGACCTGATCGCCATTCTGGGCAGCGTGTTCTTCGTGGTCGGCGACGTCGACCGCTAAGCGATCTTCAAAAGGAGAGGCGGATGGCGACCACCGCGACAGAGCCAACCAGGCGAACGGCGCACACCGAGGTTCGGCCCGGCGACCGCGCACTGCAGTGGGGGGCGCTGTTCTTCGCCGCAGGAGCCGTCTGGCACAACTACGACCATGTGCACCGGGGCGCCGGGACCATCAGCGCGCAGCTTCGGACGATCGGTATCGCCGGCAGCGTGCTCACCGCCATCGTGGTGGTTCTCATGCTGGTGAGGCACCCACGAGCTCCGCAGGCCGCCCTGATCGGCGGCTTGGTACTGGGACTGGGGTTCATCGGGGCTCACTGGCTGCCGACGTGGAGCGTCTTCAGCGACTCGTTCGTCGACGGGCACGTCTCGGCCGTGACGAAGGCGGCGTCGCTCACAGAGATCGCCGGCGCGTTCGTGGCGGCCGGGACCGGGTACTTCGTGCTGCGACTCAGGCGTTCCTGAAGGCCTGCGGCGGCCGGTCGCCGGTTCGCACCCCGAAGCACATCACGTAGAAGCCGCCCGGTCCGCCCGGGTCGATCAACATTCGTGCGCGGTTCCGGTCCGAAAACGTTCGCATTGCCTGAATGCCGCGACGCTCCGACAGGTATTCGGCTTGCGCCGATCGAGCCGCTTCCTCCCACTCCGCGTAACCCAGGGCGAACAGGGCCTCTCGCTGGGTGACCGGCCCCCAAATGGAGAGATCGAGCGAGTGCGCGTGCTCTGCGAGCGCCCCGAAGTCGACGCCGGCGGTGATGTCCCGTGAGCCCGGTTGGGCCAGGACGTCCTCCTCCAGCCGATGTCCTCGGTAGCCGTGGACCGACGATGCCCCGGCCAAATCGAACCCGTAGTCGACGACCCACACGTATCCGCGATCGAGGAGGGCCCCCGCGGAGTCCAGGAAGCGAAGCGCTTCGAGGTTGACCACACCGTCCTGGCCGGGGCTAAGTTGCGGCGTCCACCGGCGGATCTCGTCGGAGGATGGAGGCCCCTCGCGCAGGACGAAGCGTTCATCTTCGAGGGCGACGAACAGCTCGACGATGCCTTCGCCTGTACCGCGGACGCGGTGAAAGGGGAGGTTGTCGAGAAGCTCGTTCGCCAGCACGCAACCCGCGGCTCCGGCGGGGACGTCGCTCAGCATCGGTGCGACCTCGAGGCCCGTGGAGCGGGCGGTTTCGCGGGCTTCTCCGCTCCGCTCGACGGCGACGTAACGGATCGATTGCCAGACCGGAGGGATCACAGCGCCGAGAACTTGGTGCGCGAGCGTCCCGACGCTGGCACCGACCTCGACGACGGTGAAGGGGTCGGGGCGATCGAGCAGGTCCCAAAAATCCTCCACCTGCCGAGCGACCAGCGACCCGAACAGCGGAGAGATGTGCGGGCTGGTGACGAAGTCGCCCTCCTCGCCTACCACGAGTCGGGAGTAGAAGCCCTCGTCCGGGTCATAGAGCGCCGCGTCCATGAACTCCGCGAAGGTGATCGGGCCGTGCTCTGCGATACGCGCGCGAAGCCGTGCGGCCAGTCCATCACCTGACCCGGAGGTTGGCATCATGGCCGCATGCAAAATCCCGATGACGCGGCTCCACGGACGATGCGCGCGGCGGCCACGGTGGTGGTGGTGCGCGAGGTGGTGCAAGGACGGCTGGAGTTCCTGGTCCTGAAACGCTCGAGCACCAGCCGGTTCCTTCCCGGGTTCATGGTGTTTCCGGGCGGAGTGGTCGAGCCGCAGGACACGCGGCTGGCGGAGGAGTGGTTCGGGTCCGCCGCGGAGGCGGCGCGGGCCTGCGCGCTCCGCGAGCTCTCGGAAGAGGTCGGCCTCGTCGTGACTGGCGACGGCGTGATCGAGCGTCCGGGTGGAGTTCCCGGCGGCGACGGCGCCCTTCCCCCGCCACCGCTCGAAGCGCTTCCCGAGATCGCCAGATGGATCGCTCCCGAGTTCATTCCGGTCCGGTTCGACGCGCGGTTCTTCGCCGTTCGAGCGGGTTCAGGCATGGATCCTCATCCCGATGGTGTCGAGGCCGAGCGGGCGTGGTGGGGGTCGGCGCAGGAGCTGCTCGAGGCGGCTGAGGCAGGCGATGTCCAGCTGATGTGGCCGACGCTGAAAACCCTTCAAGTGCTCGCGGAGTGCTCCTCGGTCGATGAGGTGCTGCGCCTTCGAATCGAGCAGGTTCCTCCGCCGGTTCGGTCGTCATGAGGTCTCCGATCATCAGGGTCCTCGCGCCGAACCCCGGACCCTTCACGCTGGAGGGAACCAACACGTGGATCGTCGGCGTCAACCATACCTTCGTCATCGATCCAGGCCCCGACGATGAGGGACACCTCGACGCGGTGCGGCGTGAGGCCGGGAGTATCGAGGCCATCCTGCTGACTCACCGGCATCCCGATCACGCGCCCGGGGCGCCACGGCTGGCCTCAATGTCGGGCGCTCCGGTCTTGGCTTTTCGTCCAGAAGAGGGCGAACACCGGTTACGCGACGGCGAGGTGCTCGAGGCGGGCGGCATGACGCTCCGCGTCGTGCACGCGCCCGGACACACTCAGGACCACGTCGTTTTCCACGACCCCTTTTCGGGCTCGTTGTTCACCGGCGACGCCGTCCTCGGGAGGGGAACGAGCATCGTAGATCCGCCGGACGGGGACATGAGCGCCTACATGAGAACGCTTTCCGCGATGCTTTCGCTTTCGCCGCGGGTGATCTACCCGGGGCATGGCCCGGTGGTGTGGTCTGCGGTGGCGAAGCTCGAGGAATACGTCCAGCACCGGAAGGAGCGAGAGGAACAGGTCCTGGGCGGTCTTCGAGACGGAAACGAAACGCCCGAAGCGTTGGTCCAGGCGATCTACTCCGACTACCCACCCGACCTCTACCCGGCGGCAACACGATCCGTCCTGGCCCATCTGTTGAAGCTCGAACGGGAGGGCCGCGTCGAGCGCGCCGGCTCGCCTCGCGAGGCTCGGTTTCGGGTCTCCACTCCACATGCGTGCTCCCGATGTGGACGGCCCGCTCGCCAGGGGTCTTCGCTGTGTCCTCAATGCAGCCTGGAGATCCTTCAAGAGCGCCCAAGCTCGGCGACCTGACCATTCGACGGTGGCAGCACGTAGGTCCGCCCGTCGGTTCGGATCGCTCCCGACGCCTTGAGGTCTCGAAGCGCTCGGTTGACGCTCTCTCGAGTCGCCCCGATCAAGGCCGCCAACACGTCTTGCGACAGGGGGATCGAGATCTTGATCCCGCCGCCAGAACGGCGGCCATGACGAGCGGCCAAGTCGTGCAGCGCACCGAGGACACGTTCTGGAACTGAGAGCGTTAGCGCCTCCGCCAGGGACCGTTGCCCCCGGCTGAGGTGCTGGGCGAGCTTGGCGCAAAGCCCACTCGCCAGGATCGGGTCATCGCGGATCGCCTCCTGCAGCGCTTGCAGCGGAACGCAGAGCACGATCGACCGGACCAGGGCGGTGGCCCCGGGCATCGCTTGGCAAGAACCGGCGAGGGCGTGGATGCCGACGACGTCACCGGGGCCGAGGATGCCGAGGGTAGCCACCCTGCCGGAAAGCGCCCTCGAGCACTCGGCGACGGCCCCCGCGTCGATGACGCTGAGCGACGTTGGGAGCTCCCCCTCTCGAACCAGGACACAGCCCGCATCTATCTCGCGCACGGCGGTGCCGTCTACCCGCTGCACACGCGCACGCCAAATGGAGGGGAGGTGGAAGAGGGGGAGAGAGGTCTGAACGCCGGCCATGGCCGCCTCCCTCGTCGACCCGAGTTTAGCGACCCCCACCGACATGGGTTCTTGGTCCGAGACCGAATGGGTCAAACGGACGTAGAGGCTGGCGTTTTGCGCTGCTACCCTCCATGATTGCCGAGGGCCTTATCCGGCTCTTTCGCCCACTATTCGCCCGGGGAACCAGAGTGATTAGTTCACGCCGGCACGTCGGCGGGGTCGAAACCGCCAAGAGCAACGGCAACGGGGCTTCGATTCCCGGGCCCGATCCAGCACTCCTTCTGTCCGCCGTGCGCGAGGACGTTCGGCAGACGCTGCGCTCGGCGTGGGTCGAACCCGCCCTGGAGGCCGCCGCGGAGTTCCCCGCCTTCTTCATGTCGGCCTGGTCCGCGATTCGTCCCAACGTCGGCAGGACGTTTCTGACACTTGCGCGAGGGTTGAGAGCGGAGGCGGTCGACGCCGTTCGGGCTGCTGGGGACGTGCCGGATCTCCGCAAGCGCCTCGAACGGGAGCTTTCGGAAACCGAACTGAAACGAGCCGAAGAGGCCGCGCGAGCCGCTCACCTGGTTTCCGCGAAGAGCCAGATCGTCGTCCATGCGCTCTATCGTGCCGTTCGCGGCGACCGCATATCCGGAACGGGCGGTGAAGAGCCACCGATTCGCCGAGGCGTGCCGGATTGGCAGGCCTGGATGGCGGATCAGCCGATGCCCGATGGCGCGCTCGCCACGCTGGACGAGATCGAGCGTTCTCTCGGCGTTCTCTCTGCACCGGCGGCCCTCCGTCTCCTCGGATCCCGACCCGCAGGCTTGTCCTCGGTCTGGAATGAGCTGAGGAGAATCACGCGGATGCAGGTCTGGAACGCCGGCACCGTGAAGCTTCGCCGAGCCGTCCTGGCCGGCATCGCCGCCCTTCCGCACCCAATCGAACTTCAGTGGACGGCTCTGAAGGCGCGCGGGTTCAACGAGGACGACCGGCTCGAGCTCATGAACCGCCTCACCGAATACGACCACGAGATGTCGATCCATACTCTGGTCGCGGCGTTCGTCTGGTCCGGATTCGGCGCACCCGAAGTGGGAACCGAGTCGTAGGCCGTCTCCCAGCGGATCATTTCGAGGCATGCGCGCCGAGTTCTACCGAGAAGCGGATTCGAAAAGCGTCGTGGCGTCGGCGACGTGGGGGCGCGGCGGCGTGAAGCTGGGGCCCGGCGGCGACCAGAACGAGGCGTTCCGGCGTATCTTCCGGCCCATTCCCCTGATGGTGGACGACCCGGCCTTTCGCTCGCCGGGGACCTCCGGACCGGTCGTGCTCCAGCCCGGCACCTTGCTTTGGTTTCGCTCCGCGGCACAGGTTCGGGGAGCGGAGGAAGGATTCCAGGTGCGCTTCGTTCCCGAAGGACAGGATGTCATGGGTTGGGACCCCGCCGGGGCGTACCGACCGTTCAGCGAGTCCGTGGAGCGGAAGGAGCTGAGGGGAGTGGCAGCTCGGCCCGAAGATGCGGAGGCCGGCGAGGAGCGTCCGGAGGGCACGCACGGGCCGTCCGCGCCGGGGACCGAAGCCGCCGAGCCCGGGGCACCCCCGTCCGCGGCCGGTCAGCGAGACCCCACCTCTTAGCCCCCGGCTTGCCGCTCAGCCGGCCGAACCGCTCGTCAAACTGCAGGTCAAGGGGTGTCGGCGCCCGGGGTTAGCATGCGCGCATGGCGTTCGAACCGGATCCCGAACAGTCGCGCGTGCTCCGGCACGACCACGGAAGCCTGCTCGTCACGGGCGGCCCCGGGACGGGCAAGACGACGATCCTTCGTGAGCGACTCGTCCATCTGATCGAGAGCGGCGCCGATCCTGAGCGCGTCGTGCTGGTGGTTCGGAGCAAGGACGCCCGGAAAACCGCGCGCGATGCCATTTCACGAAGGCTCAGGCGGGCTCTTCCAACGCTTCATGTCCTGACCGTCCACGCACTGGCGTACCGGGTGATGAGTCATCGCTTTCGATCGCTCGAATACGAGCAGCCACCGAACATCCTCACCGCCCTGGATCAGTTCGGGAAGGTCCGCGACCTTCTCACCGCGGAAGACGAAGGGGATTGGCCGACCTACGGAAAGATGCTGCGGCTGCGGGGGTTCGCGGACGAAATCCGGCAGTTCGTGCTGCGGGCGCAAGAGGCGCTGATCCAGCCAGAGGATGTCGCGGCGAAAGCGGGACCCGATGCGAGGGTGGGCTGGGCGGAGGTGGCCAGCTTTTACCGGCGCTATCTCGACGTGCTCGCCGCGGAGGGAACGGTTGACTACGCCGGTCTGGTCGTCCAGACGGCGGCGTCGTCGGGAGAGCCGCTCTTCGACCACGTCCTTGTTGACGACTTTCAAGAGGCGACCTTTGCGGAGGAGCGGCTTCTGGCCACGCTCGCGCCGACAACGCTCGTGGTGGGAGGAGACGCGGGGTCCCACATCTTCTCGTTCCAGGGAACCACCGACGCGCCGCTCCGCCGGTTTCGCGAGCGCTTCGGTGCCGTCGATGAGATTGAGCTCCGGACTCCGCATCGATCGGCGGCGCCCGCCATGGTCGCCCGTTTCTCCTCGCACACGTCGGAAGAACAAGTCGGGCTCGCCCGAGAGCTTCGCAGGATCCATGTGGAAGACGGGGTTCCGTGGGGAGCGCTTGCGGTGATCGTTCGACGACATGGCAGCCACGTCGGCGGACTCCTGCGTGCTCTCGACGATGCCGGGGTGCCGAGGTCGACGGCCCAGGGCGGAGTGTCGTTGCTCTCAGAGCCGGCCGTCTACCCCTTCACCCTGGCATTGCGGTGGGCGGCGTACCCGGAGAGCAGGGACGGTCTGGTCGAGGCCTTGCTCACCTCCGATCTCCTGAGGCTTTCGCCGGCCATCGCCCGGGGTCTCGTTCGGGCAGCGACCGCGGCCGGCGCTCCGCCCGCCGCGGCGCTGGAGCTTCCGTACACCACGACCGTCATGTCGGACCAGGAAGTGGAGGGCGTCGGCAAGCTCAGCCGGGCTCTTCGCGAGGCGAGCGACGTCAGCGGATCGTCGGTTCTGGACGCGTTCTCGATCCTCTGGAAGGAGTTGCCGTACGCCAAGCGGCTCGTGGACGACGCTGAACGGTCACCCAAGCGTTGGCGTGACCTCGACGCGGTGAATGCCTTCGTCGCCGCCGTGACGCGAGCGAGCGAACGAGGAGACGCCTCCGTGGCCGCGTTCCTCGAGGCGCTCGAAGCCGGGCAGGACGGGCCGGAGATCAACGTGGCCGGTGAGGAGGGCGTCGTCAGCGTTCTCACGGCGCATGGAAGCGCCGGTTTGGAGTTCGACTCCGTCGTCGTGACCGGCGCGCTCGAGGGCAATTTCCCGAGCCTCTCCCGTCCGGAGCCGATGTTCGATTTAGCGGTGCTCGAACGTCAGCTTCCGCAGGCCGAGCGGAATCGCCTGCGCCTAGAGGACGAGCGACGGTTGTTCACCGTGGCGGCAACGCGAGCTCGGCGACGCGTCGTGTTCACGGCGAGCGAACCCCTCGGCGAGCAGCCGAAGGCGGGCGCTCGGTCGCGGTTCGTTGCCGAGCTCGGTGTGCCATGGGAGCAAGGTCCCGGTTCCACGGACCAGGATCCGGTGACGCTCGCCGAGGCGAAGGCACTGTGGCGCCGCCGTCTGGCCGATCGTTCGCAAAACGCTTCACGCCGCGTTGCGGCGCTGGCAGGGCTGGTGGCCGCGGGCGACGATCCGTCGCGGTGGTGGTTCCAGCGGGACTGGACGCAGACCGCCGAACCGCTCCACCATGGCATCCGCACGTCGTTTTCGAAGCTCGACAAATTGGAGAACTGCGCCCTGCAATACGTGCTGGCCGAAGAGCTCGGCCTTGAGGAGGAAGCGGGGTATCACGCATGGGTCGGGAGCCTCGTTCACGGGCTGATCGAGAAATGTGAAGCGGGCGAGATCGCGAGGGAACGTGACGCGTTGGTCGCCGAAGCCGAGCGCCGCTGGCAACCGAGTCAGTTCCCGTCCTACGCCATCTCCGAGGCGTTTCGACGAACGGTCACCGAGCGGATGCTGCCGGCATGGCTCGAGACCTACGGCGCCACACCGTCGCTGGCCCGCGAGATCCATTTTTCCTTCGAGTACGACGACGCCACGGTCACCGGGTACATCGACCGTGTCGGCGAGGTGAAGACCGGCGGAAGCCAGATCACCGACTACAAGACTGGGAAGGCACGGGGAGCGAAGCCGGAAGAGAGTCTTCAGCTGGGCATCTACTACCTGGCCGTCCACCGCGCCCCGGAGCTCGCCGAGTTCCTTCCGGTGAAGGCGGTTGAGCTCGCGTTCCTCAAGGACCGAAAGGACGGAACCGTCCATCGCGCGCACATGGGCCTCAATTCGCACGCGCAGGAGGACTACGAAGCCAAGGTCTCTGAGCGGCTGAGCGCGCTCATCGCTCGGGTCAAGGAGTTGCTGGCGACCGAGAACTACCGCCCGAACCCCGGAGCGAACTGTCGCCTCTGCGACTTCAAGCCGCTCTGTCCTCTCTGGCCCGAGGGAAGGGAAGCCTTCGCGTGGGAGGGCGCGCGGTGAGGGCGGCGACGGAAGGGCCGAACCTGCACCCGAGCTCCTCGGAAGAGATTCCACGCGAGATCCGGGAGATCATGCGGGCCGATCCCACGCCCGAGCAGTGGAAGGCCATCTCCATGCCGCTCGAACCGTACGTCGTGGTGGCCGGGGCGGGTTCGGGAAAGACCTCCGTCATGGCGGCCCGCGTGGTCTATCTCGCGCTGGTCGCGCAGGGCCGGATCACGGCCACCCACCCGGGCATCCTCCCCGGGAACGTCCTTTGCCTGACGTTCACCAACAAGGCCACCGAGCGGCTGATGCTGATGATCCGCGAGGCGCTTCTCTCACTGGATTTGCCCGAGGGGGAGGAGCCAACGGTTCTCAACTATCACGGCTTCGCCGCGCAGGTCCTCGAGCGACACGGGCTCCTCGCCGGTGTGGAGCACGACCAGAGGATCCTCACGCAGGCGCAACGGAGGGAGCTCTGCGCCCGGGTCCTCGATGAGATGTCGTTCGAACACGTCAACGCGGAATGGCAGCCCACGCTGATCGACAAGATCCTCAATTTGGCCGACCAGGCCGCGAACCACCGGCGCCAACCGCAGGAGATCATCGACTTCGTCAACGCGCGGCTCGAAGAGCTCGAAGAATTTCGAAGCGAGAAGGCGTACGTGGCGGGCCTGGAGCGAATCGAGCTGGCCCGGGCCGTCCAACGCTTTCAGGCGCTCAAACGGGAGCTCGGACTCATCGACTTCGGCGACCAGATCACGCTCGCCCTGGATGTCGTGGAGCGGTTCCCGGAGATCGCCGCGCAATACCGCTCCCGGTTTCACACGTTGATCCTCGACGAGTACCAGGACACAAACGTCGCGCAGGCCAGGCTCATTCACGGGGTCTTTGGCGGCGGGTTCCCCGTCACCGCGGTTGGAGATCCCGACCAGAGCATCTATGGGTGGCGCGGCGCCAGCCTGTTCAACCTTCTCGAATTTCGGAACCAGTTCCGCAAGGCTAACGGCGATCCGGCGGAGCGGTTGCCGCTGTACACGAATTTCCGATCCGGAGCTCGAATACTCGCCGCGGCCGACCAGATCATTCAGCCGATCCCGGAGCAGCAACGGCCCGATCCTGAAAAACAGCTCGAGCCGTGGGCGCCGAATGGACAGGGCGAGGTTGAGCTGGTTCGGGTTCTGGACGAGTGGCGAGAGGCATGTTGGATCGCCGATCGGATTCTGGCGCTCCACGACGAGGACGCGGGGCAAAACGCGTGGTCGAGCTTTGCCGTGCTGTGCCGCAAGAGCCGGCTGTTCGTTCCCCTGCAGGAGGCCTTCGCGGAACGAAAGATCCCGGTTGAGATCGTCGGTCTCGCTGGGCTCATCAAGCTGCCCGAAGTCGTGGAGGTCCTCGCGTACGCCCGAGCGGTCGCAGATCCACGGGCCAGCGTGAGCCTCGCTCGGATCCTGCTGGGACCGCGTTATCGCGTCGGGTTCAAGGACCTGGCGAGGGTGGCGGCGTGGGCCAAGGACAAGAACTACGGACTTCGGGGCGAGGACCGGGACGAGCCGGCGCCGTTTCTCTTCGCCGAGGCGCTCGAGCATCTCGGCGACGTCACCGGTCTGTCGGAGGAGGGAAAGGCCCGACTGGAGGAATTCGGGAACGAGCTGGCGATGCTTCGGCAGGAGGCCGGGCGTCCGGTCGGGGAGTTCCTCGCGGAGATCATCCGCAGGACCGGTCTCCTGGCTGAGCTCGACGCCAGCCCCGATCAACAGGTCGCCATGGCCACCAAGCGAAACCTGGCTGCGTTCCTGGACGAGGTCCATGCGTTCGCGCCCCTCGAGGGCGAGCTGACGTTGCGGGCGTTTCTCGACTACGTCCGTGCCGTGGAGGAGGCGGATCGGCCCGAGTGGTCACCGGTCCAGCCGAGCGAGGAAGACAGCGTCAAGGTGATGACCGTCCACCAGGCGAAGGGGCTCGAGTTCGACAACGTGTTCGTCCCGGGCCTGGCGAAAGACCTCCTCCCTGACATGCAGGTTCAGCAGAACCCCGCCGAGCGCGGCTACTCGCTCGACTTCGAGCTGCGGGGTGACGCGGCGATCCTCCCGAACATGGCGAACTTCAAGAAGAACATCAAGGGGTTCTGGTTCGCGCTTCGAGACCAGGAGGTCATCGAGGAGCGGCGCACGTGCTACGTGGCGCTCACCAGGGCTCGCAAACGGTTGTTCGTCACCGCCGCCCACTGGTACGGCGAAGGGGAGAACGCCAAGCAGTCCAGCCTCTTCTTCGACGAGCTCGCGTCCTGGGGGGAATCCACCGGTGCGGCGAGCGTGGATCGCGGGCCCGAGGTCTCCGAGGACAATCCGCTGGTCGGATATCGCGAACGCTTTGTTCGGGACTGGCCGGGACGCGCACTCCGAGATGAGGCGGACGAGCTCTTCACGACCGGGTGGCGCCGAGCGGCCCTGGATGTAGCCTCGAACCCGTCGTCCCTCGACAGACTCGTTCACGCCATGGCTCCCGAACACCGCTCCGAATACGAGACCGAGGCGAAACAACACACGCTGCTCGCCGAGCATCTGCTCGAACGCGAGGGCGAGCCCTTGCCGACCCCGGGCCGGCCCGCTGCGGTTTCCGTGGCGGGCGTCATTGAATACGCGCGATGTCCGAAGCGGTTCTACTGGTCCAGCGTGCGGCCGCTGCCGCGGTTCAGCGGCCCCGCGGCGCGACTTGGAACGCAGGTCCACGCCTGGATCGAGCGAAAGAGCAGCGGGCAGGCATCCCTGCTCGAGTTGGACGAGACTCCCGACCTCACGGGCGAAGAGCTGGCCGGGGCGACCGGAAAGGCGGAGCGGCTCCAGAAGATCTTTCTCGAAAGCCGGTTCGCGACGTCGCCCCCGCTCTTCGCCGAACGACCGTTCTTGCTGTACCTCGAGGACTTCGTGGTGAACGGTCGGATCGACGCCATCTTCGGAACGCCGGACGGTCCGTGGGAGGTGGTCGACTACAAGACAGGAACCCCGCCGCGAGCCGATGACCTCCTGGCCGGGCTTCAGCTGGATTTGTACGCGCTGGCGTGCACCGAGGTTTGGAGGAAGCGGCCCGAGGACGTCAGGCTCACGTACTTCTACCTCTCGACGGGCGAGGACATCAGCCGGCCAGCCGGCGACCCAAGCGACACGCGCGAGCGAGTGGTGAACGTCCTTCGCGGGATCACGGCGAAGGAGTTCGATCCGACGCCGGGCGGACAGTGCCGGTGGTGTGATTTCCTCCCGTTCTGCGACGCCGGGAAGGCGTTCGTAGAGTCGGTCGCGGACCCGGCCTGACCCGGGTCCTCCACCGCGAAGCTAGCGAGCCACCTCGGCGCCGTCCTTGTAGACCGCCTCGATCCTTTCGGCGAGCGTCTTGAAGTCGAACGGGTCGCCGTTGACGACCACGATGTCCGCTCGCTTGCCCGGCTCGAGCGAACCGAGCTCGTCCTCGAGGCCCATCAGCTCCGCCGCGGTGAGCGTCGTCGCCGTGAGCACCTGGCCGGGAGACATTCCGAGGTCCGCCATCAGCTCCAGCTCCCGGAGGTTCTCGCCGTGCGGGGTCACGCCGCTGTCGGTTCCCATGGCCACCTTCACTCCGGCCGCGATGGCTCTCGCGATGGACTCGCGATGGATGTCGATGGTCTCACGCGCCTTCTTCAGGCTCGCCTCCGGGATCTGGGCGCCGCGCTCGGCCGCGAGGATGACGCCCCCCGGAGCGACCAGCGTGGGGACCAGGTAGGTTCCTCGATCCAGCATGAGCTGGATCCCTTCGTCGTCCAGGAAGATGCCGTGCTCGATCGAGCGGATGCCGGCTCGCACCGCTGCCTTGATTCCCTCGGCGCTCTGCGCGTGCGCCATGACCCACCTTCCGGCGGATGACGCCTCGGTGACCAGAACCTCGAGCTCTTCGGGCCGGAAGTGCGGATGTCGCGGATCGTCGCGGGGCGACAACACGCCGCCGCTGGTGGCCACTTTGATCACGTCCGCGCCGTTTCGGATGAGCTCGCGGACCTTCCGGCGCATCTCGTCCGGTCCGTCGACGATGTTGTGCGGAACCCCCGGGTACTCCGCGTGGAAGTACGGGACCCATGCCCCGCAGGGCATCCACTCGTCGCCGTGACCGCCGGTCTGGCTCAGCATGACGATCGAGATCTGCATTCGCGGGCCGGGAATGAGGCCGTCCTCGACCGCCTGCTTGATGCCGAGGTCGGACCCTCCAGCGTCACGGACGGTGGTGATCCCGATGTCCAGCGTCGCTTTCAGGTTCTGCGCGGCCTCGTAGAAGCGGTACGAGAACGGCGTCTGGAGCATTCGCATCACGTCGACGTTCGAGTAGAGCGGGTGCGTGTGGCAATCGAAGAACCCCGGCAGCAGGGTGCGCCCCGAGACGGAGATCTCCCGGTCGCCGTCGAGACCCGTCCCGACCTCGGAGATCCGGCCGTCCTCCACGACGACATCGCCTCGCGACGTCGCCCCGCTCCGCGGGTCGAACACCTCGCCGCCCGTAAAGACCGTCTTCATCTTCGCCACCTCCTCTTCGCCGTCAACGCCGCACGCTCGACCACGCCGAGCAGGCGGCCGTCGCCGACGACCACAATCGCCTGCCAGTACCGCTCGCCAGCCCGGGCGTTCACCGCGTCCAACGTGTCGTCGGGACCGGCCTGAATCACTCCAGGCTCCTCTCTCATCACTTCCCGCACCTTACCCTCCGGGGCCGCATCGGTGAGATTTCGCCCGGCGATGAACCCGACCACCCGTCCGGCCTCCATCACCGGGAACGCCTCATCTTCATGACCCGCAAGGAACGACTCCTTCGCCTGAGCGATCGAGAGGTCGGCCGGGACGGCAGGGGGAGGTGGCGTCATCAGGTCGCGGATCGGCCTCCGCAGGAACTGCTCCCGGCGGGCGAACGCGAGCTCGGCCGTTGCTCCCGCGAAGAGCTGCCACCCGATGAAGCTCAACCACAGCTCACGGAAGTCGGACGACGACACGAACAGCGCGACGCCGCCCGCAATGAGGAGAACGGAGATCCCCTGTCCCGTTCGGCCGGCGATCCGCGTGGCGAGGTTGCGGTTTCGGGCGAGCTTCCAGATCGCGGCATGGAACACCCGTCCTCCATCGAGCGGGAGCCCGGGAAGGAGGTTGAACACGGCAAGGAAGAGGTTCCACCACCCGAGGTACAGGAGCAGGAGGAACAGCCGGTACGCGAGCAAGGAGTGAGGTTCGCCTCTCGAGATCCAGATGAGTACCGCCCCGATGGCCGCGCTCGACAAGGGCCCGACCGCGGTAACAAGCAGTTCGTCGAGCGGCCTGGCCGACTCGACTGAGGTGTACGCGGTGCCACCGAAGATGTAGAGCCGAATGTGGCTGACCGGCATGCCCCGCAACCGCGCCACCATGCCGTGCGCAAGCTCGTGCACCAGGATCGAGGCGACGAAGACCAGGGTCCCGCCGATCGTGAGCAAGATCGCCGTGGCGTCGGCCCGTTGGAATGAAGAAACCTCCCACAGGTTGAACCCGACCAGGAGAGCGAGGAAGAGAAGCGAGGGATCGAGCTGGATTCGAATCCCGCCGATCCGTCCCGCTCGCCGCGTTTCGCTCAGGGCCGGATCACCTCTTGCTCGGTCACCACGATGTGCATCGAGGTGTCGCCCGGTCCGCGGGGGACGTTCGGTATGAGCTGAACGGCGAAGGCGATTCCGACGCGCGATGCGTCAGATCTGAGTCGGCCCAGGTATCGATCGAAATGCCCTCCGCCGTATCCCAGGCGGTACCCCTGGCGATCGAAAGCGAGGCCGGGAGCGATCGCCACGTCAATCCCGATCGGATCCACGGAAACCCGATGAGGCGGCTCCTTCGGTCCATACGACGTCGCGACCAGCGGGTCCGAGGCGGTGATCCCAGCCGCCTCCATCCGGCGTTCGACGAGGTACGGAAGAACGACACTGCGGCCTTCGCGGAGGAGCCGTTCGATCATGTCGTCAGTTGGAACCTCTGACCCAAACGAGGAGAACAGCAACACCGTTCGCGCCGCTTCCACCTCGGGCAGCGAGAAGAGGTTCTCCTCGATGCGCCGAGCCATTCGAGTCCGCTCGCCGAGAGGGATGGCGTCTCGAACAGCTCGCATCTTCGTTCGGAGGCGCTCTTTCTCCGCAGCGACGTCGCCGGCGATGGCGGGCGCCGTCATCGCCCAGCCTCCCGATTTCGCACGATCGCCCTCATCGGCACCTCGATGAACCGGTCCGCTTCACTCACCTTCAGCCCTCGCATCAAGCGGTACACCACGAAGCCCACCACCCACGGCACCACGATCGCGGCGATCCGAAAGCCCCACGTGATGGCTCCAACCGACACACCGAACATTCTGGCGGCGATGTCGTTGCTCGCGGCCAGAAACAGCACGACGTAGAACGAGAGTGCGCCCGCCCCGATCCCCGTCTGAACGGAGCGGTCCCGGGGGCGCTGCAGCAGATTGTGCTGCTCGCGATCGCCGGTGAACCGAGCTTCGATGAACGGCCACAGGTAGAGCGTCAAGAACGTGAGGCCGGGCATCACGACGCCCGGGAAGAACGGGTTGGCCACGGTGTGCCCGAACCCCCGCGTCTCCCACCCTGGAAAGAGCCGAAGCGCGCCTTCGATCCACCCGAGATACCAGTCGGGTTGGTCGGCGGAGCTCACCGTGGTCGCGTTGAACGGGCCGTAGAGCCAGACCGGGTTGATCTGCGCGAGGCCTCCGAGCAGCCCGAGCACGGCGGCGATGCCGAAGAAGAGGCCGAGCGACTTCATGGCGTACGTCGGCCACAACTTCGAGCCGACGACGTTCGTCTCGGTTCGGCCTTCGGTCGGGAACTGTGTGTGCTTTTGATGCCACACGATGGCCAGGTGAATCGAGAGCAGGCCGATGATCGCGGCCGGCACCAGCATCACGTGCATCACGAACAACCGCGGGATGATGTCGTGAGCCGGGAACTCGCCGCCGAACACCAGGAACGCCAGCCAGGTCCCGAGGAACGGGATCGACAGGGCGACGGAGTACGCGATGCGAAGGCCGGTACCGGAGAGCAGGTCGTCCGGGAGCGAGTACCCGGTGAAGCCATTGAAGATGGCGAACACCAGCAACGTCATGCCGATGATCCAGTTGATCTCGCGGGGACGGCGGAAAGCCCCGGTCAAGAAGATCCTCGCCAGGTGAACGAGGATCGAGGCGATGAACAGGTTGGCCGCCCAGTGATGCACCTGCCGAAACACCAGGCCGGCCCGCACGTCGAACGAGAGTCGAACCACCGACGCGTACGCCTCCGATACCGTCGCGCCGTGAAGCGGTCCATAGGTTCCCTGATAGGTGATCGGTCGAGAGCTCGGGACGAAGAAGAACGTCAGGTAGATCCCGGTGAGGACCAGGATCGCGAAGCAGTACATCGCGATCTCTCCGAGCATGAAGCTCCAGTGATCCGGAAAGACCTTGTTGAGCGCCGTTCGCGCCCACGACGTCGCGCCGAGGCGGTCGTCGAACCAACGGGTCAGGCGACGAACGATCACGGAAGGTTCCAGAACCCCGGCCCGACCGGGCCGGAGAAATCACCCTGCGCCGCGAGGAATCCCTCGCCGTCGACCATGAGCGGAAGCTGCGGAAGTGGACGCGCCGCGGGCCCCGCCTCCGGCCGCGCGCCATCCAGCGCGTTGAATACGGATTGGTGACAGGGGCAGAAGAGCAGACCGCGTTTCTGCTCGTACAGCCCGACCGGGCACCCGGCGTGGGTGCAGATCTTCGAGTACGCCACGTACCCGTCGGGAGCCCACTGCTCTCGCCCCGGCAAGGGTCGAAAGCCGTCTCCCATCCGAATGAGCAGCGCCTGCGCGTCGGTGGCCTCCGGGTTGCTTTCGGGAAACACCGTCACCACGCCGCCCACCGGAACGTCGTTCACCGATATGGGCTGTCCGCTCTCTGACACCACTCGCACGCCGGGGCCCCAAGCCGTACTGAAGAGCGAGCGCCCCGGCTTCGGACCGAGCGACCGAAGAGGAAAGAACAGCGCAGCTCCGAGCGCGCCGAGCGCGGTCCAGAGCAGCTTCGACAGGAATTTTCGGCGCCCGATCAGGCCACCACCCTCTGACAGCCGTCCCAGGAACTCCTCGCGGTCTTCGGTGGATGAGGAAAGCGGTTTTCGCTCTTCTACGAAATGGCCGCCGGGAAGAAACAGCTTGGCCCACATCACGAACCCATACGCCAGGCCGCCCAACGAGATTCCGATGAGGGCGCCCTCGACTTGGGGCTGGCCGCCGTACAGGTAGACGACGGCGAGGCCGAGCGACGCCAGGGCCGACACGACGAATGCCCATCCGATGGACGCGCCGGTCGCGGGCCGCCGGCTGGGGTCGTTCGGCTCGTCCGCTTCGATCGGCCCGTTCGACCGGCTGCCCTCGTTCATCCGCGTTC
Organism: Actinomycetota bacterium; assembly: GCA_036389535.1. Classification (GTDB taxonomy): domain Bacteria; phylum Actinomycetota; class UBA4738; order UBA4738; family UBA4738; genus JALYGK01. The sequence goes on along the minus strand of DASVPT010000238.1, from coordinate 4,285 downwards.
TCCGATCCACCGAATGACCAGATACAGCGTGAGCATCCCGACGGCCCAGGCGACGAACCCTTCGGCGACGGGACCGACCCTTCCAAGGCTCAAGCCGCCACGATCCTCGCGTGGCAGGTGCTCGATGTAGGCAACGATCGAATCGACGTCGCGCTCATCGAACTGCTCCGGGCCGAACCTCGGCATGTTGCCGCTCAACAATCCTGCCCCGCCCAGCCGCATGGCCTCGGCGATCTCTCGCGGTGTCGAATCAAGGACGCTCGGCGCCAGCAGTCCCTGGGTCAACGCGCCGCCGGTTCCGGTCGCGCCGTGGCACGCTGCGCAGTTCGCCTGATACAGCGAGAGCCCCAGCGTTTCGTCTCCCGAGCCGGGATCGACACGCGGAATGGGCGGCCCCGGTGCAAACGACGCCACGTATTGCGTGATGGCAGCGATCTCCTCACGTGTGTACCGGACCGGGCGTTGCGGCGGATTGTCGATCTGCTTGGGAATCGGCATGCGCCCGGTGCTGAGCATGAAGTCCGTGGACGCCGGGCCGACCCCTCGGAGCGTGGGTCCGAAGTCGGTGCCTTCCCCCGCCGGGCCGTGGCACCACGCGCAATCCTGGAGGTAGATGGAGCGCCCGGCGACCGGCGCGGGCCGCACCTGCGGCGCGGGACTGGCGGCAGAGGGCATGAACGCCACGATGCCGGCGGCCGCTCCGGCCATCAGCACGCCGGCGGACGCCTTTGCCAGCGCCGGAGCAGAACGCATCACGGTTCGACTCCAACACGAACGCGCGAAGGGGGCAGGTCGTGACGCAGCTCACGGCGCCGGGTCTCCTCTTCGACCGACCCGAGCCACTTCACGAACAACCCGGCCGCAGCGCCGAGGTACACCACGCCCGCGGGGATCCACATGACCAGCCCGGCGATCTGCTGATCTCGAAGAGCTGCCGACGCGCCGCCGGCCAGCCGGACGTACGTGGGGTACAGGGGCGACGCGGCGAACGTAAACAGCGCTCCGAGGATGGCGCTCTGGAGACCCGCGGTGAAGACGTAGAGGATCTCGGCGCCACCGCCGAGGCGACGATGCCGGTTCGGGCCGAGCACGACCAACCAGAACAGCAATGCCGTCCCGAGGAAGCTGGCGTGTTCCAGGGCGTGCAGCGCATCGGTTCGAACCGCCGCCTCATAGAAGTTGGGAACGTGCCACGTCCACAGCGTGACGACATGAAGGGCCCAGGCGACCACGGGACGCCTGAACGTTCTGGTGATCGTTGCAACGAACGGCTTCGCGCCAAGCGCGTGGAGGTCACGCCGAGTACCAGTGGGGAGAGCGAGCAGAAGTGGAACCGCCGGCGCACCGAGCACCAGGAGCGGAGCGGCCACCACGACCAGGAGCAGGTGCTGGACCATGTGCGCGGACAGAAGTTCCGCACTTCTTGCATCGAGCGGCGACAGGAGCGCCGCGACGACCGTCGCGAGCCCGGCGGCGAAGCAAACGGTTCTCCACGCCCTGGTGATCTCGATTCGAGCGGCTCGTCGACCGGGCCGGCGAAGCCGTCGACGCCCGGCGACATATCCGGCCCCGACCACGGCGATCGAAGCGATCACCATGGGATCGAAGCTCCACCCATTCAGAACCCTCGCGAGCGCCCCGGCGAACGCCTCGGTCCCGATCATCACCGCGGCAGACACTCCGGAAGGAACATGGATGGGAGCAGCCCGAACAGAAGGATGAGGGTATACAGCGCGCTCGAGGCCACGCCGACCAGCGCCATTGCCTTCGCCCGGTCGAGCGATCCGCCGTTCGACTGCGCCTGCAGCTGGCGCCATGCCCGAAACGCCAGCATGCCGGCCGCGATCGTGATGCTCAGGAGGGCGGCCGTCTGGATCACGGCCCACGCATCGAGGCGAAGCCCGAGGATCGCTTTCGTCCTCATCCCGGCGGCGCACCCCAGTTCGTAGAGCAGGTCGCCCAACAGCAGGTGGGCGAGCCAGGCCAAGGGAGGGGCCAGCACGCCGAACCACAGCGGGAGGGCGCGGGGGCTCCGGGGATCCATCGCCCTGCGGCGTCGAGCTCCGCGTGTCGCTTCCATCACGACCAGAAGTGAGGGGAGAGATAGAGGCTGGCCAGGATGAACACCCACACGGCGTCGACGAAGTGCCAGTACATGGCGACGTTCTCGACCGGAATGTGCCGTTCGGCGGTGAAACGCCCGCGCGCCGCGTACCACTGGACCCACACGATCAGGAGGAGCCCCACCGCGACGTGGAGGCCGTGGAATCCCGTGATGGTGAAGAACAGGGATCCGTACACGTTCGTCCGCGCGGTGAACTCCTCCGTGAGGATGGCGTGGTACTCGAACCCCTGAAGGCCGAGGAACGTCGCTCCCATCACCAAGGTGGCCAGCATCCCGGACCGGAGCCGCCCCACCTTGCCCCTCCTGATTCCGACCAGGGCCCAGTGCATCGGTGCGCTCGAGAGCAACAGGATCGGGGTCATGATCGACACCAGGAACAGCTTGGGTTTCTCGATACCGGGCGGGGGCCATTGCGGTGAGGTCTGGAAGCGGAGATAGAAATAGCTGAACAGGAGGATGCCGAAGATCGTGGCCTCGGTGAAGATCAGCATCACCATCCCCCAAAAGGCCGGAGAGCGCCCACCCTCGACCCCTTCGGGATGGGTCGGCAGTGAAGGCCGCGCCGAGGCTTCGACCGCACTCACGAGATGTCCCTTCGGACCCACGCGACGACGCTCCCGGCCATGAACAGCGCCCCACCTACCGACACGCCCCAGGCTTTGGTCAGAAGGCCGGCAAAGACCAGGGCGATTCCGAACGCGGCGGCGATGGGCGCGAAGGAGCCGTGCGGCATCGGGAGGATCGTCTCGGGTTCGGCGTCGAGAACGGTTGTGCCGAGGGTGGCGTGCTCTTCGGACAGCGTCTGCTCCGGTTCGAGGATCCGCTCGTTCATCGCTTTCAGCTCGGGCTGATCCCACAGTGGCTCGCGGCTTCGAACCTTCGGGATCTGAAGGAAGTTGTAGTCCGGAGGTGGCGAGGACGTGGCCCACTCGAGCGTCTCGCCGCCCCACGGATCTGCCTCGGCGACAGCGCCGTGCCGGCGCGAGTAGAAGAAGTTCACCATCGTCGCGAGGATCCCGGCGGCCAGGATGTACCCCCCGATCGTTTCCATGAGGTTGTACAGGTCCCATCCGAGGTGCGGCTGGAAGGTATAGATGCGCCGCGGCATCCCGAGCAGCCCGACGATGTGCATCGGGAAGAAGGTCAGGTTGAAGCCGGTGAAGATCAGCCAGAACGAGATCTTGCCCAGGCGCTCGTCCAGCATCCGGCCGTACATCTTGGGCCACCAGTAGTAGAACGCGCCAAAGATCGGGAACACCGCGCCGCCGAAGAGCACGTAGTGGAAGTGCGCCACCACGAAGTAGGAGTCCGTGACCTGCTGGTCGAACGGGATGGCCGCGAACATCACGCCCGTCACTCCGCCGAGCACGAAGATGAAGATGAAGCCCAGCACGAACAGCATCGCCGTGCTGAAGACGGGACGGCCGCCGATGAACGTGGCCGTCCAGGCCAGGATCTGCACGCCGCTCGGGATGGTGATCAGCATGCTGGCTGCCGAGAAGAAGGCCATCGAGGCGTACGGAATGCCCGTGGCGAACATGTGGTGAACCCACACCCCGAACCCGATCACCCCGATCGACGTGGTGGCGAGCGCCAGCCACACGTATCCCACGACGGGGCGCCGCGAGAACACCGGGACGATCTGCGAAACGATTCCCGCCGCCGGCAAGAAGATGATGTAGACGTCGGGGTGCCCGAAGATCCAGAAGAGGTGCTGCCACAGCAACGTGCTCCCGCCGTGCCGGGGATCGAAGAAGTGGAACCCGAACGCCCGGTCGAGGAACAGCATCGCGTTCGCCACGGTGAGTGAGGGAAGGGCGAAGATCACCGAGAACGCCATCGCCAGGATGGCCCAGCAGAACAGCGGCATCCGCGCCACCGTCATTCCGGGCGCGCGCATCTTGAAGATGGTGACGATGAAGTTCGCCGCCCCGGCCGTCGTGGAGATCCCGAGGAAGATCAGCCCCAGCGTGTAGTAGTCCGCGTGGAGGCCGGGCGAGAATTCTCTGGCGGAGAACGGGACGTAGTTGAACCAGCCGTTGTCCGGCGCCTGTCCGATCAGAAAGCTCGAGTGCATGAACAGCCCGGCGAAGAGGAAGACCCAGTAGCCGAACGCGTTCAGCTTCGGGAAGGCCATGTCGCGCGCGCCGATCATGAGCG
>DASVPT010000237.1:0-10641 GCA_036389535.1 Actinomycetota bacterium | reverse complement strand
GAACCGGCTTCTGTCTCGCAAGCTCGCCCGACTGGAGTCGAACGTTCAGCAAATGGAGCAAATCCAGGATTCGACGTCGAAGCTCCTGTCGAAGCTGACACAGGAACTCGAAGAGGAGCGGGCGAAGTCCGAGGTGCTGCTTCTCAACATCCTTCCTCAGGAGATCATCAAGCGGCTCGAGGCCGGAGAGACCGTCATCGCCGACCGATTCGATGCGGTCACGGTGCTTTTCAGCGACTTCGTCGGCTTCACGGAGATCTCTTCAACGCTCGAGCCTCCTGCGCTCGTCTCGGAGCTGAACATGCTGTTCTCGGAGTTCGACGCCCTCTGCGAGCAGCTCGGGGTGGAGAAGCTGAAGACGATCGGAGACGCCTACATGGCGGTGGGCGGTCTTCCGGGAACGCGATCTGATCACACGGCCGCGGTCGCCGACCTCGCCCTCGCCATGATCCGTTCGCTCGAAAGAATCAACGTTGCGATGGACCGCGAGTGGAAAATTCGAATCGGCGTCCATTGCGGCCCGGCCGTTGCAGGCATCATCGGGATGCGGAAGTTCGTGTACGACGTGTGGGGTGACACCGTGAACGTCGCCAGCAGATTGGAGGCCTCATCGCTCCCGAACCGAATCCACATCTCCGAACCCGTCGCCGCGGCACTGGGAGACGAGTTCGTCGTGGAGCCTCGCGGGACGGTCGAGCTCAAGGGCAAAGGTCAGACAACGACGTTCTTCCTGGTCGGTCCGCGTCGCGAAGGGGTCTGACTCGACGGCTACGGGTCAGGCCTGCTCGTCCGAGGTCAGCTTGCCGTGCGTCTCTCGCCCCTTTTCGGCGCTCTTGTCGGCCGCCTTCCGGCCGATTCTCAGCGTGGACGCCGTGGCGTCTCCGAACGGCCCGGCGGTCTGGCTGCTCTTCTCTTCACCTTTGATCGAGGCTCGGTCCACGCCGCCTTGCATGCGGCGCGAGCGACCTGGCCGAAACAGGCCGGCAATGAAGAGAACGATGCACACGACGATTCCGACCACGAGAATTCCAAGCCACCCAACGATCAATAAAGCCCGCATACTCTCGTTGTTCCCTGGGGTGGAATCCGCTAATCGGTGATGCCGCGTCAGCGGACGCGATCGCTGCGGCGCTCGAAGAGCAGGACATCCAGCCAGACGCCGTCCATTTTCCCGACGGCCTCCCGGGTGCCGACATACCGAAAGCCGGCTCGCTCGTGCAGCCGAATGCTCGCCTGATTTTCCGGGAAGATGCCGGCCTGGATCGTCCAGATTCCGGCGGCCTCGGTTGAATCGATCAGTCGCTCCAGAAGCTGTGTGCCAACCCCCTGACCGCGAGCCGACTCATCGATGTAGACGCTTTCCTCGACCACACCGCCGTAGACGCACCGGTCCGAGACAGCGGCAGCGGCGGCCCAGCCGAGAGCTCGCCCGGTTTCCTCATCGCGGGCGAGGAACCTATGGGCCTGCAGGTGGGTCCGGTTCCAGTCTTCCCACGAAGGAGCGTCGGTCTCGAACGTCGCATTCTTCGTCGCGATGCCCTGGCGGAAGATGCGGGCCACATCTCCCCAATGCTCGGGCCGAAGATCTTCCAACACCACCGCGGCCGACCGAGCCGCGGACGGAGCGTCCGGAGATCGGCTCGGCCCGCCACCCTGTCCGACGGGGCGTAAGGCTGCGCGCTCCGCCAACCACGCCGAAATGTACCCCGGGAGATCCATGGCGCCGGTGATCTCGTCGGGCAACGGCTCTAAGGCGACCACGCGTAGCGGCACCTGACCGGCCCAGACAGGGAGGCCCAGGTCCTCCTCCTTGTCCTTGGGCCCTCCGGTTCGAACCTTGGCCGAGGCGCGATCGAGCGACAACCTGAGCACGCTGGTCGCTCGAAGCTCTTTCTCGTTGGGCTGTCGAACGTCGTCCCACCGCCCGGGGAGGATGTGCTCGGCGACCGCTCTCAGCGCCGTCACCTTCTCATCGCCTTCGACTTCACGCGCCACGCCCAGGACCACCACCGAGCGGTAGTTCATCGAGTGCTCGAACACGGATCGAGCGAGCACCAGACCATCGACGACCGTCGCGGTGAGGCAGACCTTTATTCCTTGTCCGAGGGTTCGCAGCATCCGGCTGGCCTGCGACCCATGGACGTAGACCACGTCGCCGTGGCGCGCGTGAATGGTCGGGATGACGAACGGTTGATCGTTCGAAAGGAACCCGACATGGCAGATCAGAGCGTCGTCGAGGATCGTGTCGATAGTCTCGCGGTCGTATCGACCTCGCTCGGGCAGACGATGGAGGCGGAGCGCGTCTTCTACCTGAGTCAACCTCTTCCCTTTCGACGCCATCGACGCATCAAGGGTAACCTCTCGAATCCCAGGACCGATCACATATGGAACTCACAATGCCCGCAATCCCGCGCCGCTTGGTTGCCGCAGTCCTGGCGCTCGGAGTCCTTATCGGTGGAGCTTGCTCCACCCCCACGGGGACCACGAGCGCGGCCAGGCACTCCCCCACCGCCAAAGCCACCAGCGCCAAAGTCAGCCCGAAGAAGCAGAAGTGCAAGAACGTTCCGGTCAAGGCTGAGTTTCACTACGCAAAGCGCCTGCTGAGCGCCGATCGCGCCTTCGTGCGCAAGGTGAGCAAGCAGGCGATCTCGTATTACGCCATCAAGACCATCGATTGCATCGGCCGCGACGCGGTCGACGTATGGATGGACAACACGGAGGGCGGCAAGGTCCTCGCCTTCGCCACGTACGGAGAGATTCACGTCTTCACGAAGTCGCGGGCCTGGCAATTGGCCGAAGAACCAGAGCGAGCGCAGGTGCTCTTCCACGAGTGGTATCACGTGCTGCAGCGAACACTGACCCCGACGCGAGCTCTTCCGTTATGGCTCGTCGAGGGCTCCGCGGAATGGCTGGGGTTCGATGCCACCGTGCACTTCGGCTACATCGACGACATGGATCTCGTTCGCCGGTATCTAGCGCGTGACGCCGAGCGACCGGTCCGGCCAATCGACAAAGCCCAATCGCTCAATCCCGGCGTGTACTCGCTCTACTTCATGGGCGTCGACTTCCTTATCCATCATCACGGAGGCTCTGCACGCCTGCGGCAATTCTGGAAGAGCGCCCGGCCCGGTCAGTCGTGGAAGAAGCCGTTTCGATCCGTCTTTCACGTCGACGTGGCCCCCTTCCTCAAGCGCTTCGAGGAATACCGCGCCGCCGGCTTCTCAGAATAACTCCCACAGGGCCGCTTCCGAGCCGTCCGCAGATTTGCGGTTGACACGAACGTTCAAAATATTCTAAACATACAGAGCGATGGACCAACGATCGCTCGAACGAGCCCGCGAAGTCTTCATCGAGGGAATGGGAGCAGCCTCCGCGACCTCAGGCGTGCTCTCCCAGCTCCAGGGACGAATCTTCGCCGTCCTCTTCCTGGAGGACCATCCCCTCTCTCTGGACGACATCGCCGAAGCCCTCCAGATCTCCAAGAGCAACATCTCGATCAACATCCGCGGGCTGGTCGAGTGGCATCTGGTCCGCCGCGTCTCGGTGCCGAACTCTCGCAAGGACCACTACGAGGCGGCGTCCGACTTCTGGCGGGTCATGCTGGAGATCATGGAACGAAGGTTTCGATGGAACATCCGCCAGGTCATCGCGGCGTGCGATGAGACATCGCGGACCGCCAGGGGCGGGCGCACGTCGTCGCGCTCGGCTGAGCGAGAACGGGTCTTCATCGAGCGCCGGCTCGAGGCGCTTCGCTCCTTCGCCGCGGCGGTGGAGGCCGGAATCGAGGCCTTCTCGAGGGGCGAGCCCATCGCGCCGCAAACCATGCAGGTCATCCACATCAACGCGGGACGGAAACGATGAAGAACGCAACCACGACGCTCTTGGACGAGGTTCTGCCCGAATTCCAATTCAGGAGCCGGCACAGCCGACGGGTCGATGCTCCACCCGAATGGGTGGCGGAAGCCGTCGAGCTATTTCAACTGGGCCGGGCCGCCACGTTCCTGTTCCGGGCGCGAGGAATCAGGCTGCCGTCCGGTTCCATCAGGGACGTCCTCACGGGCGCGGGGTTTGCCGTCCTGGCTGAACGTCCGGGCGCGGAGGTCGTGGCGGGCATCAACGGTCAGTTCTGGGCCATCAGTGAGTTGAGCCATCTCGAGACGCCCCAAGATCTGGAATCGTTCCGAACCTTCAGCCGGCCCGGCTGGGCGCAGGGCGCCATCTCGGTTGAGATCGAACCGTTGGAGGACGGATCGACCCGCTTGTCGACCGAGACCCGAGTGCGGTGCGTTGACGAAGCCGCGCGTCGCCGGTTCGCCGCGTACTGGTGGTTCATCAAGATTTTCAGCGGCTGGCTGCGGCGAGACTTCCTTCGAAGGATCGCCCGACTCGCGGAAGGAGACCGATGAACGTACCGCTCGTAATTGCAGGTTCGCTTGCGCTCCTCGGTGCGGCCATTCATGGAGGGGTCGGGGACTTCTTCGTGGTCCGCCCGCTGTCCTTGAACGTCCTGCCCGGAACGCCCTTCGGCGGACCGAGACTGACGAAGCTCATGATTCGGGCCACATGGCATATCACCACGATCGCGTTCGTGACCGTCGGATGCGCGCTTCTATTCTCCGGCACGGTGTTGACCGGCGACTCGGCTCGGGCGCTCGGACTGCTCTCGGCATTCGCATCGAGTGGCTTCGCCGCGATCGTCCTCGCGGCGGTCATTTCGCAGGCGCGGACCGTTCAGCGATCGACCAAGCGGCGTGATCTGCGAGCCGCCCTTCTCCATCCAGGGCCGCTCATGCTGACAACCGTCGCGGTCCTCGCTTGGGTCGGAGTGAGTTGACCCGGCCGCTCTCTAGGCCGGTGGTTTGAGAAACAGGACTTCCCCGCCGATCGGCGTGTAGCCAGCAGCAAGGAAGGCCCGCAGCGATGCCGCGTTTCCCGGCGACACTTGCGCGAACAGCCGCTCACCCGCGGGGACGAGGCTCGGCGCCTGCGCGATGACCTGCCGCCCGATCCCCTGTCCCCGATGCTCTGGCGAGACCTCCAGGCCGAGCTCCCACCGCCCGGCTAGGCCGCGCCCGACCACGATCAGGATCCGTTCATCGACGTCGGTGAAAGGACGCAGCTCCTCTCGGTAGAGGCGCGAACGGGCAAGCCTCGGATCTTCCACGAGATCTTTCCGTTCCACCAGCTCGAGGGTCGGTTTCATGTCGCTGCGCGGGGGAGCGACGAGCACCACGTCGACCACCCCGACCTCGGCGCCAAGCTCTTCCCCGAGCCAGGCGAGAAACGGCGCCCTCATCGGGGCCGCGAGGTCCTCCTGGGCGAGCCGCTTCCGGGCGCGATCGGGATCGACGTCTGCAGCCACGATGTGGTGAGCGGTGAACGCCACCACGGCCTCGGTTAGACCCGGCGGCCGGCCGACGAATTCCACTGCACCATTCGGGGGCGGGAACGAGCCGAGTGCGGCATCCTGGAGCGCGGCCGCCAACGGATGCAGACCTTCTGAGGGATTCGCGGCCACCACTTTGATCAGGGTATTCGATGACTCGTACGGGAGGCCCAGGGTGCGAACACCGCCCGACTTGAGATCATGAAAGAGAGGTTCGGTACGTGAGGGAGCGGGAGTCCATGCAGGCGGACGACATGGAACACCCCGCCACGCATGGCCGCGACACCCACACCGAGCATCACGCCGATCATCCCGGAAACGACCAGGGCACTCACGACCACGGTGGCCACGGCGGCCACGCCGATCACGCCAGGATGTTTCGCGACCGGCTGTGGTGGACGGTCGCGCTGGCCGTCCCGGTCGTCATCTATAGCGAGATGTTCCAACGGCTTCTCGGGTACCACGTCCCGGACGTCGCCGGCAGTAGCTGGATCTCTCCGATCCTCGGGACGGTGATCTTCTTGTACGGCGGGTGGCCGTTCTTAGCCGGCGCGGTGAGCGAGATTCGGACGCGTCAGCCGGGGATGATGCTCCTGATCGGGCTGGCCATCACCGTCGCCTTCGTCGCCAGCTGGGCCACGCAGTTCGGATTCGTCGATCTGGACTTCTGGTGGGAGCTCGCGGCCCTGATCGCCGTGATGCTGCTCGGACACTGGCTGGAGATGCGAGCAGTCGGTCAGGCGAGCCAGGCCTTGGAGGCACTGTCGGCGCTCCTGCCGGATCAGGCCGAACGGGTTACACCCAGCGGCGGCCTCGAAACGATCCCCACGGATCGGCTTCAAGCGGGCGATGTGGTTCTTGTTCGCTCGGGAGCCCGGGTCCCGGCGGACGGCACCATCATCGAGGGGGCCGCCGAGCTCGATCAGTCCATGATCACCGGCGAGTCGCGGCCTGTCCTGAAGTCAGCCGGTGATGACGTGGTTGCGGGCACGGTGGCCACGGATTCGGCGATCCGCCTTCGGGTCACCGCGATCGGCGAGGACACCACCCTGGCGGGAATCCGCCGGCTGGTGGAGCAAGCGCAGCAGTCGCGGTCGCGCGCCCAGGCGCTCGCCGACCGGGCCGCAGCGATCCTCTTTTACGTTGCCAGTACTGCGGGCGTCCTTACGTACATCGTTTGGTCTCTTCTCGGTCAGCAGAAGTCCGCCGTGGAGCGGACGGTGACCGTGCTCGTGATTGCCTGCCCCCACGCGTTGGGACTGGCCATTCCCCTGGTCATCTCCATCTCGACGGCGCTGTCGGCCCGGCACGGAATCCTGGTGAAGGACCGGCTGGCGCTCGAGAAGATGCGCCAGGTCGACGTGGTGCTCTTCGACAAGACCGGCACGTTGACCACAGGAAAACCTGCCGTGGTGGACGTCGTTTCGCTGAACGGCGACCGCGACGCCGTCCTCAGGCTCGCCGCCGCGGTCGAGGCCGACAGCGAACACCCGCTGGCCAGAGCGATCGTCCAGGCAGCGACGCAACTCGGCGAGGTTCCGACCGCGACCGAATTCCATTCGCTGACCGGACGCGGCGTTCAGGCGATCGTCGGTGGTCGCCGCGTCGCGGTGGGCGGCCCTTCGCTCCTGCGCGAACGATCGATCGGCGATCCGCCGGACCTCGACGACGGGTCAACGCCATTGAAAAAGAAGGACGCAACGGTGCTCTACGTCCTTCAAGACGACACGGTCATCGGGGCTGTCGCCCTGAGAGACGAGATTCGTCGTGAATCCAAGGACGCCGTGGCTGAACTCAAGAGATCGGGCGTGGAGGTGGCCATGATCACCGGCGACGCTCGACCGGTCGCCGAAGCCGTAGCCGAAGAGATCGGAGTGTCGCGAGTCTTTGCCGAGGTGCTGCCGGAGAACAAGGATCAGGCCGTCGCAGACCTCCAGGCTCAAGGAAAAACGGTCGCCATGGTCGGCGACGGGGTGAACGACGCGCCGGCCCTTGCTCGCGCCGAGGTGGGGATCGCTATCGGAGCAGGGACCGATGTCGCGATCGAGTCCGCCGGTGTCGTTCTTGCCTCCGATGATCCTCGCGCGGTTCTCGACGTGATCACGCTGTCGAAGGCGACGTACCGGAAGATGATTCAAAACCTCGGGTGGGCGACGGGCTACAACTTGTTCGCTCTTCCCCTGGCGGCGGGCGTGCTCGCGTGGGCGGGGATCACACTGGCCCCGGCCGTCGGGGCAATTCTCATGAGCCTGTCCACGATCGTGGTGGCGTTGAACGCTCAGCTTCTCCGGCGGCTGCGCCTTGGTGGCGCCGAAAATGGTCGCGCGGAGCCGCGTTAGGGCGACGGACTGCTCAGCGGGGTGTCTCGGCGTCCGGGACGAAGGCCGGACCGTGGCCCGGGACGATGATGTCGGCAATCTCGAGCACTCGCGCGCGATTTCTGTGAAGGAGGTCAGCGTCGACCGCGTATGGATCCTCGACCGGCCCTGCGGCTGTCCACCAGAGGTGGGTGAACGCGGTAACGCCCGACGAGCCGCTGACCAGCGTGGTGATGTCCTGCCCCGTGTGTCCCGGCGTTTCGATGAGGGTGATCGAAGGTGAGATGGCGAAGCCCTCGGCCTCTCTATCCGTCCAGGTGTCGTCCTTGTAGATCGCCCAGTGGTCGTGGATCCGAGCGTCCGGGAAGAGCGCGACGTTCACCGTGTGGTCGGGATGATGGTGTGACAACACGACATCCGTGATCTGTTCGGCACTCACTCCTAGCTCCCTCATGGGGTCCAAGATGCGAGCCCTGTTTTCGACCAAGCCCGGATCGACCACGACGCGGATGTCCCCATCCAGGATCAGCGAGACCGTCGACCCGACTTTCTGACCCGGTCCTTGCGGCCCGATGTAGCCCGTAACCAGAACGTGAACTTCCGCCAACGATGCTGCTCCTCAAGCGTGAGCCCGGTTTCGAACGATACTCAAGGCGACGGGAAGCCGTCGCAAAGAGCGGCTCTGTTACTGTGACTGCTGGGAAGAGCTTCTGCCTTCGCTCCGAGTGATCCGACGGACGACTTGCACCCGTCCCACCCCTCACTCCCGGCGAATCGCCGACGGGACGACGGAGGGACGATGACAGCGCCGAAGCGAACGGAGTTCGGATCTGCGAACAAGAGCGAACGCGCCCGGATCTCGGAGAAAGGAAGGGTGTGCCAGATGACCGGATGCTCGACCGTTCTCTCCATTTACAACGGCCTTGACGTCTGCTCTGAGCACGAAGTGCCCCGAAGGCGGCCCGCCACCTACAACCGATAGGCGCTGAAACAGAAAAGGGCCACCGCGCTGCTGCGCAGTGGCCCCTTTCAACTGGCTTATGAAGGTCAGCCAGCTACGACCTTGACGTTAGACGCCTGCGGACCCTTGGGGCCCTGCGTCACCTCGTACTCGACCTTCTGGTTCTCGTCGAGGTTGCGGTAACCCTCGCCGGCGATGGAGCTGAAGTGCACAAAGACGTCGGGGCCACCATCATCTTGCGTGATGAAGCCGTACCCCTTGTCGGTGCTGAACCACTTCACGGTACCTGTGCTCATGAACATTCCCTCCCTTCTTCCCCATGACGAGCCTGACCGTTGCTCGCTGGGCGGCCCGAAGGCCAAGAGGGAACTGTTCGGATGATGCACGGTCGCGAAACGGTGAACCCTCACCGAGAATTCTACAGGTTTGTGCGACTGAAGTGGCGCGAATCAGGCCGGGAGCTTCAGGACGGCCTCGGGGCTGAGCTTCGTCGTCGAGTCGGCCAACCGCAGTCCCACCATCCCGATGCGGCCCGCCATCCACGTCCCGTTCTTGAGGACTTCGACCTTCATCCAGCCGCCGGCGGTCTCGATGACTCGAAAGATCATCCCGGGGCCTGTCCGGTACACCTCTACGGGTCGCACCACGTAATTGTAGCTGCCTTCAGGATGAGGAGGTTTCGGCGCCCTCGTCGACGATGCCGACCTCAACTCGCTCGGGATTCGGCGCGTTGAGCACCTCGAATTCCTCCGGGGGCCCCAGCACTCCCGCAGCCTGGAGGTCTCGTCGCTGGTTCCGCGCCAAGCGTCGCTCCTCTTTCGCGGCAGCCTTTTTCGCCTTCACGGTCTGGCGTTGACGTTTTCCATAGGTTTCTGGCATGTACCCATGGTACGGCACGGATTCTGATGGGCATGGAACGGGCGAGGATCGGTGAGTCCTGAAGGCGCGGGGACATGCTGACCGAGACTGACCTCGAACTCGACGACGATCGCACGCTGCACGTGTACGAGACGGCCTCCGACACCGCCGACGTCGCTCTCTTCTGGCATCACGGCACCCCGAACATCGGTTCTCCACCCGAACCCCTCTTCGCCGCTGCTGACGAGCTCGGTTTCCGTTGGATCTCCTACGACCGGCCCGGCTACGGCGGATCGAGCCCTCAACCGGGCCGCACGGTGGCCTCGGCAGCCGTCGACGTGGCGGCCATCGCCGACGCTCTCGGAATCGAACGACTCGCGGTCATGGGTCACTCAGGCGGTGGGACGTTCGCACTCGCCTCAGCCGCGCTGCTCGGAGAGCGCGTCCTGGGCTCGGTGTGCATGGCCGGTCTGGCCCCATTCGGCGCCGAGGGGTTCGACTGGTTCAATGGGATGGTGCCGTCGGGCGAAGGCGAGCTCCGGGCAGCAATCTCCGGCCGCGCCGCGCTCGAGGATTACGTGGCCTCGATGGAGTTCGATCCCGAGATGTTCACGCCGGCCGACCGCGCGTCGCTCGGCGGTGAATGGTCATGGCTCAATGACGTCGTGAAACGAGGAATGGAAGGCGGGCTCGATGGGATGGTGGACGACGATCTGTCCTACGCCCGCCCGTGGGGGTTCGAGCCCGCCGACATATGGCGTCCGGTCCTGTTGGTGTATGGCGAAGATGATCGAATCGTCCCCAGCTCGCATGGAGAATGGCTCGCCGGTCAGATCAGCTCATCAGAACTGTGGCTTCGTCCGGGAGATGGCCACATTTCGGTTCTGCATTCGGCGGCGGCAGCATTGAGGTGGCTGCGGTCGGCGATCGACGGCGAGTGACTACCGCTTCGGCGGGAGCGTTTTCGCGTACTCCACGCCGAGCCGTACCCATTTGGCGAGCTCGCGCTTGGTGCGGACGTCGTCGGCGGCGACTCGCAGCCAACCCTGCATTTCGCGACCGCGCATCTCCATGGGACGTGCGCTGGTTGAGGCGACGAGCTTGGCCGACCGCTCTGG
>DASVPT010000236.1:0-8338 GCA_036389535.1 Actinomycetota bacterium | reverse complement strand
GGACCTACCTCGGGCTCGGCGCGGCCCTCGCCACCGGCAAGGTCACCCTGGACGCGGTGCGCAAGGGCATGAACATCGCCAAGGTCTTCAGCAGACCTGAGACCTTCCTGCGCGCCCACCAGGAGTCCGAAGCCCGCTCGGAGCTGGCGGCGGCGAGCTGACCTAGGCAAGCTCGATGCGGAAGGAGAGGTCGTCCGACTTCCGCGTTTCAACTTTGTACTTCCGTCCGGCGGCCTTTTCTGCCGCAAAGAATTCGCCGACCGCCTCTCCGATCTCCGGCACGTTGAACTCGTCGGTCGGATAGGTCAGGTGGATCGTAAAGTCGTCGTCGGGCCGCGCGCTCGAGATCTGCTTCAGGGTATCGATGTCGGGATTGTCGAACTTGCCGTCTGCCGAAATGACGTAGTGCCTGGCCAGGATCTTCTCGAAGTAGTCGGAGTCGACGTTTCGGATGCTGCCGTGATGGGGCATCTTGAGGACGTCGACTTCGATCTTGCCGTCGTCGTCGAGGAGACCGGCCTCCTCGAGACCCGCGAGCGTGTGATCGCCGCGGCCATCGCCGGTGAGGAGGATCCGCTTTCCCTCCGCCTCCACCAGAACGACGATGCTGGAGAGGTTGTAAACCGACTTGTCGACATAGGCGGCAGCCTCCGCCCGGTCGGCGGCGTCTTTCTCTTTCTTCAGGATGGGCTTGATCTTCTTGTCCCAGTCCTCCTGAAGCGCGAGCAGGTTCTCCTTGCTCGGGGCCACGACCGTGAGTTTCAGGTTACCTAGAGTGATCTCCTCGTGCCCGGCCGTCACGAGGTCTTTGAAGGGCGGGTTGCCGTCGAGGTTGAGAGCGTCGAGCAACTTCCGGAGCTCGCGTCCCTGGCCGACGCTGGCGAGGACGAGCGAGCCTTCCGGCCGCAGCAGATCGCCGATCGAAGCCGTGCTCATCACCGACGCCGCCGAGGCGATCGACGCGTCGTTGTTGCCGATGATGTCGTCGAAAGAGTTGTGCCAGAAGCGGCGGATCTTCCACGGGACCGGCTGCTTGGCGTCGCGAAGATCCTTGATCTTCCGGACCAGTTGCAGGAGACCGGCGATGTGATCCTCATCGATGTGGCTGACCATCATGAGATCGATCTCCAGCGGCGTCTTCGCGTCGAGCTTGCGCTGCGTCCGGATCTCGTCGAGCCGCGGCTTCAGCGCTTCGTTGTAGACCCCCGGCGGACCGCCGTCGATCACCGCGATGCGGGGCTGCTCCTTGGTACCGAAGTGGAGGATCAGCGAATCGCCGTACTTGGCGCGGAGGGCTTCGAGGATCAGCATGACCGGCGCTCCTTTCAGACGGATTGCAGGGCCCGCAGGACGTCGAGCATCCCAGCACCCTGGAAATATCGTTCCCGGCCGAGGTCCGTGGCCGTCTCGCAGAGAATCTGCTTGATACGGGCCGGACGGCCGACCAGTTCGTTGTGTCTGGCCATGAGCAGCGCCGCTGCGCCGCTCACGTGCGGAGCGGCCATGCTCGTTCCATCTTTCAGACCGAACGTTCCGTCGGGGAGCGGCGCGGTAATCTTTTCCCCTGGCGCAACGAGGTCGGGCTTGATGCGCCCGTCGCCTGTGGGCCCACGGCTGGAGAAATAGCTCACTCCATAGGTATGCGGCCGAAAGCGGTGGGTGGCTCCGACGGTGATGATGAGGTCAGCGTTTCCAGGATCGGTGATGCTGATGCTGTTGTAGGCCTCGCTCGTCATCCCCTCTTCCGTCGTGTACTTCCGGTAGCCCTGGTTCCCCGCCGCGGCGACCACCACCACACCCGAGGAGACGACGCGCTCGCACTCATCACACACGGGTGTGCGGCCGCAAGCGTAATTCGCCATGTCGTGCGGGATCGACAGGCTGAGGTTCGCGCCGTACACGACCATGAAATCGTTCGTCGAGTTGAGGTAGCGGATGAACTGTAGCGCGGCCATGACCGCGAATTCGTCGCCGCGCCCCTCGGCGTTCAGCACACGCAGATCGTAGAGGAGGAGATCCGGGCAGACGCCCGTGAGATCCTCCTCCAGCATTCCCTTCGACTCGGCGCTCTTCCAGTCGCTGGCGAGAATGCCGGCCACATGGGTGCCGTGATCCATGCCGGGCGGTACGTACTTTCCCTCCTCATGAGGGACGCGCAGGAGCGGCGTGATGAGCTTCCAGTCGAGGGTGCGGCCGGAGGACAGGGAATTGTTCAGATCTTCGAGCTGCTTCCGCATATCCTCCGCTTCCGCCGTCCCATCCTTCAGCCGTTCCGTCAGTTGCTGCGGCTGGTCGGGCGTGTCGGGATCGAGGAGGAGGTCGATCTGCGTGAAGTCGTAGGTCTCGACGACGCGCGTGCAGTTCGCGAGTTCCCCGTTGTCATCCTGGAACGGCTTCTTGCAGGGAACGCCTTGGATCCGCTCACGGAAGGCGGGATGGCGGGCGTCGATCCCACTGTCGATGATGGCCCAGGCGAGGTCGCGGCACGAGATGTCGAACAGGCGCCGCGCGGCGTCGGCCTTGATCGCCAAGGTCGATCGAGAGATCGTGGGAGTGGCTTCGCGGTTGAGGCTGACCGAGTAGAGGAGCGCTTTCCGGTCGGCAGGCCTGGTATCGCGGATCAGGCCGACGGCCGCCTCGACGACCTGCCTCCAGTCCTCAGGCTTGGCGCCGGCGATGCCTTTCTTTCCTTGAAATCCCTCCGGCAGCGGCTGACGGCGATGGACGATCGCCAGCGCGCCGGCGACACGGATCATCCACAGCAGGGCGGGGGGAAGGCGGAGCTCCTCGTTGCCGTCCGGGCCGGCCTTGAGGGACGGCGGATGCTCCGGATCCCGGACGCCCTGGATCAGGAGTTCCTGCGCCTCCTTCGTCTGCGCCCTCTCGACCTTGAACTGCCGGGCGAGGCGGGCCCACCAGTCGGTCATGGGAAGGACGATCCGGATGAGGTCCTCGAAATAGAGCGTGGCTGCCACGGTCGACTGGTTGTAGGCGACGCGCGGCAGCAGTTCGGGAGCGTGCCCGAACGCCTTCCACTCCTCCGTATTCCTCTCCGTCCTCAGCCGGTCGCGCAATTCGCGACGCACGTCGCCGGCGGACGCTTCACGGTACGGGGTGAGCAGGAGTTTCACCGGCGGGAAGGGATCTCTCTGGTCGGTCGTGCCGGTGAGACGCTCCTCGTCATCGGGCTCTTTGGCGTACTCGAGCCAGACGTCCGGAAGGACGGGGGAGTCCTGCGTGAAGCGGCGCACGCGGCCCGTGCCGAACATGAGCTGCTCCATCAAACTGCGGTCGAGCTGCTGGGGCGGCCCGTCGCCCCTTCGTTGCGTTGCCATCATGATCTCCCGGTCAAATGCCTCGTACGTAGGGGAAGCCCGTTGCGGCGAGCGCGTTCGGATCGAAATAGCTCCGGATCGCCCGCTCGGCCATGCCATAGCCGAAGTTGATCAGACGCTCCTGCGACTCGTCCGGCAACGCCGCGAGGCGGGTGGGCGTCCTAGCGAGAGCGTCCGTCTTATCCTGCGGCAGTTGCAGAGCGCTCTCGGCCGGATACTCGGCCGGATCGGTCCACATCCCCCAGTACGCCCCATTCCGCTCCTTTTTCTGGAAAGCCGATACGATCTGCCGCTTGCGCAGACTGCGCACCTGGTTGTCGATGAGCGAGTTGATGCGCAGGCTATGGCGCACCGAGTCGGCGTGCGGGTCTTCTTCCGGCTGCATCTTCCCGCCGGCGTCGCTGACGAGGATCGTCTTGCAGCGCTTCCACGCCGTCTCGATCCCCATGTTGTCGTAGACGCCGCCGTCCGTGAGCACCACCTTGGTCGTGAACGGCGGCCTGTGCAAACGCCCGGGCTCCGAGGAGAAATCGTTCGGTCCGAACTCGATGCGCACCGGCGAGAGGACCGGCGGGAACGCCGACGAGGCCGCCACCGCCTCGGCCACGCTCTTCGTCGGCTTCCTGTACAAGCCGACCTGATAGTCGGCGATGAAGGGCTTCGAGAACCGGAAGAGAGAGCCGGTCTGGACATTGGTGGCGTTGATCACGAAGCGCGGCTCGTCCGGGAGGTCCTGGAGCGTGCGATCGCCGAAGAGCAGTTCCCGGTACCGCTTGATGATCCGGTCGCTCACCGAGCCGGGTAGAAACATGCCTCTGAGGACCGACCCGACGTCGATCGTCGTGGCAGCCATCTTACGCACCGGCGCGACCACGTGCTGCCGGAAGGCCGCCGCCCGGTCGCTCGTGTTCAGCTCCGCCCAGTGGACCGCCAGCACCCCGGCCGTGATCGATCCTCCCGATACGCTCGAGATCCGCGCGAGCTGCCGCAGGTAATCGGCGTCGTTGAGATACCACAGCACGCCGAGGTGGAAGAGCATCGCGCGATACCCTCCGCCCGAGAGGCAGAGGGCAATGCAATCTTCGAGGTTATCCTGCTGAGGGCTGGCAGTCATCGGGATTTCGGTAGGCCGCGTCGTATCTGGCATGAGTCGTCCCCCCTTCAAGAGGCCGCGGTGAGGATCGGAGATGAATATTCTATCGCGGACGGCACAACGGATCGACCAGAAATCGGGTGCCGTCCCACCTACAGCGCGCCGTCGTGGATCGCCACCTGAGCGCTGCTCCCGGGCCGCCCCTGCGGCACCAGCCGGATGGTGTTGGCGTTTCCCGGCCGCATCGCCGAGGAGACGTCGAGCGTCCTCTCCTCCCCGTCGGCCAGATTGGCGGCAAGGAAGATGCGGCCGTTCACCTTGACGTACAGGTTGCGCAGCCCCGGCCGGCCGTTGAGCACCGTGATCCGGCTCTCGGCGGCGGCGATACCCCTCACCACCTGGGCGACAGGCTGGCCCGAGCCACGGATCAGGAGTAGGACCACCGGATCGCAGACGGTCACGTTGCCGCAGACATCGGTGATCCGCAGCTCCACCCGCGACGTCTGCCCCGCCACCGCTTTGCGGGCAGTGACCAGCACTGGCTCCTGGGTGGCGAGCGCGAACGGGGGAACATTCACCACGGCGTTCTCCTGGCGGGTGACTGCGATCGCACGCAGCCCGCTGTCGGCGTCCTGGATCGTCACGTCCACCCCGACGCCCGGGAGCAGACGGGCGCTGCAGAGAGGCGGGGCGGTCTCGCAGTTGGTGATCGGCAGGCGGCCCGGTCCCAACCAGGTCTGGTTCATGGTCCCGTCCTGGACGTTGTAGAAGAACTCGACCGTCTGCCCCTGGGCCACGTGCAGGGACGCGCTGCCGTCGAACGTGTTGTCGATGGGGTCGTCGATGGGGTCGTGGTGAGGCGTAAGGGGCACCACCGACCACGTGGCACCGCTGTCCACGGAATAGAAGAGGTTGGAGGCGAGCACCGGCGTGGTGACGTCCCGCGCCGCGATGGAGACGAGCAGCGCCCGGGAGCCGTCGAAAACCTCGGAATGGGAGGTCACGAGCGGCGGCACGGTGTCCTGGACGGCGTGGCCGTCCTGCTCCCACAGTTCCCGGCTCGGATCGGCAGGGTCGACGTAGGCGATCGACCACTGGACCTCGGCGCCCTCGGCGACGGATCCGTTCGCTGGCCGGCTGATGGTCAGCGTTCCATAGTCCATCGAGCCCCCCTGGATCGCAGGAGGCGGCTCGCTGGCTGTGATGGTCACGCCGGGCGGCAAGGGACTGAGGAAGGTCCGGAGCTGAACCGGCGTGAACACCGACGGCGGGTCCGACATGGTGAAGATGTCCCAAAGCAGCAGGTCCTGGGTGTACGAGAGCGGCGGCTGTGTGCCGGGGGAGGTCCGGCTGAGGTCGGGACAGTTGACCGGAAACTCACTGGTGACGCTCAGGCCAGTATCGAAAGAATAATACTCGGCGTCGTGTCGCGTGCCGTCCGTCTCCTGCCAGACTGCATAGGGATCGGTGATGGGTACATTGGACATGATCCAGAAGCCGCTCGCCTCCTTGCGGCGAGGAACTGTTCCCGTGCCGCCCCCGAAGTTGGTGCCCGTATTCCTGCCGAAGCAACTCCCACAGTCCGCCGGGTCGAAGTCGCCCTTCGAGAGGTTGAAGATGTCGGCGTAGGAGACCCAGAAGTCCTTGGCCTCCTTCCCTTTGAAATCGTCGCTCTGCTTGTCACCTGACTTGAGCGGCCCCGTGCTCGCGCCAGCGGCCAGGTCGATCACCTGGCAGCCGAAATGGAAGGAGGGGCGAGCTTGGAAACCGTCGCGAATGTTGTCAGGAAAACATTTCCATTTTTCCGCCGTCTTGTCGAAACCGATGCTACAGCTCTGTGTGTGGAGGACGTTGCCGAAGGTCGAATTGAGCTCGACCATGTCGCAGAAGAGGAACTTGACCGGTGTCCCGCCCTTGTTATTGAAGGTGCAGGTCTGCTCTACTTCGCCGGTCTTCTTGTCCACCGTGAGGCATTTCTTGACCGTGACGTCCTCCAACTTGAATTCCGGTCGCGGGTCCTTGTTCCCCAGGTTCCCCGTCCCGTCCAGCAGGGTCTCCTTGGTACAGCGGGTGGTTTTCTGCGCCGCGGCAGGTGCGGAGATGACGAAGAGACCAAGGAGCAGGACAAGGGAAAGGAGAGCGTGTCGAAGCGTGCCGGCCATGGTGGGTCCTCCCGTCTCGTGGTGGAGTTTTCCCGGACCTGGAGCCAGCGTGGGCTCCGGTCCGGGCGGTCTTGGACCACTCTTCGGCAGCTCGGCGGCCTTGATTCAGACGGACGCGATCAGAAGCGAAGGCCCGTGGCTTTGCGTCACCGGCTTTCACCGGCTGTGCCCTTTCGGGGTGGTACTGCCCTTCTAAAGAAGAGTTGCCGCACCCGAGCCCGAACGAGACAGGGTGATCGGAGATTTCATTGCACCGCGATCACTGGCTGCCCCGCCGCCTTCAGCCGGGCGTTGAGCACGGCCAGGTCCTTCACCTTCAGCTCGTCCCAGGCCGACAGGACGGCGATGAGCGTCGGCTGGATCTGCTCGAAGCCCGCCGCGGCGTCCGGCGAGGGAGCGCTGTCCGCGCCGTCCACGGCCGTGGCGAGGCTCTCCAGATCGTCGCTCACGAAGCGCAGGCTGTTGACCGTCTTGGGGGAGAGCCACCAGAGATCGATCCCGCTAGGGGAAGTGGCTTTGTTGTACAGCTCCAGGACCCGCGCCTGCAGCGCGTCGAGGGCCACGGCGGTCTCCGGGCTCGCGGCCTTGCGCCGGTCCTTCAGCGCTTCGAGCAGCTTGTCGGCCTCCTTGGAGGCTGCGGCCACGCGGGCACGGGCGTCCTCGATGCGGCGCGCCAGCGCGAACTGCTGGGCGTAGGCTTCCGGCGGCACGGAGAGCCGCGGGTCCGGCGCCACTGTGAGCGGCTGGGTGAGGCGGGCGCCGTCTACCTCTAGCACCACGGTATAGCGGCCGGGGGGCGCCCAGACGCCGTCAGCGTAGGCATAGGCGTCGTCCGCGGCGAGCGCGGCCGGGGCCACGTAGCGCAGCGGCCAGACGAAGCGGTGATGGCCCGGCGCTGTGGAGGGCGTCGAGGTTGGCGCCACCCACTCCGGAGCGGTCTTCAGCTTGGCGAGATCCGTCTTCGGCGCCTTGTCCGCGCTGCTGTAACGCCGCACCAGGCCGCCGCGCTCGTCGCGGATCTCCAGCGTCACCGGCTGCCTGGCGCCAGTCTTCAAAACGTAATCGATGAGCGCTCCCGCGGGCGGGTTCGGCGCCTGGGCCTCGTCTTGAGGCCTGGGCGTGCCCGTGAAGCCGGCTGGACGAAACCGGACCGCCGTGGCCGGCGCGAACAGCCAGGCGGAAGCGCTCGCCACCTTGTTGTCGAGCTGCCGCAGGGGCGTCACGCCGTCCAGCACCCAGAAGGCGCGGCCGTGGGTGGCGATCACCAGGTCGTCGCCGTGCACGTCGAGGTCGCGCACCGAGGTCACGGGCAGGTTCCCTTGCAACGAGTGCCAATGCTCGCCGTCGTCCAGGGAGACGTAGACGCCCTTCTCGGTGCCGGCGTAGAGCAGGCCCTTGCGCACCGGGTCCTCGCGCACGGCGTTGACGAAGCTGCCGTCCGGGATGCCGGCCGCGATCAGGTCCCAGTGCCGGCCGCCGTCGTGGGTGCGGTAGATGTAGGGCTTGAAATCGTCGAGGCGGTGGCGGTCGATCGCCGCATAGGCGGTCTCGGCGTCGAAGTGCGAGGCCTCGAGGATGCCGACCTTGGACCACGGCGTAAGCGCCGGCGGCGTGACGTTCACCCAGTGCTGGCCCTCGTCCCGCGTGCGCCAGCTCAGGCCGTCGTCCGTGCCCACCCAGCGGTCGCCATCGGCCAGCCGCGACGGCGCGATGGTGTAGATCACGCCGAAGCGCGAGCCCTCTCCCGG
>DASVPT010000235.1:0-3046 GCA_036389535.1 Actinomycetota bacterium | reverse complement strand
GTGGAGTGGATCGGGATCAAGCCGAAGGCCGTGCTGCGAAACTCCCACGCCCGGTGGGTGACCGACACCGGCATTCGCGACCTCTACTCGGCCACGGCCCCAGGGCGGCTCACCGGTGCCGGCCAGACCGCGGCGGTCGCCGACACCGCGGTGAACTACACCTATGACCTCAATCACCGAGCCCACGTGGCGTTCCGTGACTGCGACGCGTCGGGCGTGTGCAAGGAGGCCATCTACACGCAAAAGAGGCCCGGCACTACCGAAGAGCAGATGAACGACGTCGTGAATAACAACACACACCATCGCAAGATGGTTGCGTTCTTCGACCTGGGCGACACGGGACCCAATCCCTACGATGAGTCTTCACACGGGTCGCACACGGCAGGGTCGGTCGACGGCGACCAGCCTCCCTACAAGCAGTACACCGCCGACGACGGACTGGCGCCCGCGGCGATGCACGTCCACCAAAACATCGGGACCACCGGTGGTGGGCTGTCCATTCCTGACGACCTGTACGACCTCTTCCGGCAGGCATATCGGCCGAGGGATCCCGCTAGCGTCTCAGAGACCAGCGGCGCGAACGGAAACCCAGACGACTACAAGACTGAGGCCGCCGGAGGGAAGTACCGCCCGCTCGAGGATGCGCGGACGCATAACGATTCCTGGGGGGCAATCTACCCTCTGGTCGACGACGGTTCTGGCGTGCGACTGGATCAGGTCATCTGGGATCACGAAGACTTGACCGTGTCTGTTTCCGCCGGCAACGATGGTCCAAACCCCGGTTCGATCGGTAATCCTTCCACCGCAAAGAACGAGCTCTCCAGCGGCGCCTCCGCAAACGGGCGCCAGCCGATGGTCTCCATCGACTCGATGGCCTCGTTCTCTTCCCATGGGCCCACGGCGGACGATCGGTATGGTCCGGACCTTGCCACCCCCGGGCAGGTCGTCGTCTCGGTGAAGGGCGGAAGCACCGACGCCTACCACACGGCCCAGGGCACGTCGATGTCCAGTCCCATCCTTACCGCCTTGGCCACACTCGTGCGGCAGTACTTCTTTGATGGGTACGCAAGATCGGGAGGCGACGGGTTTGCCGCGGGATCTCGCTCGGCGTCGCGGCAGCACAACCCGAGCGCAGCTCTGGTCAAGGCCACCCTCATCAACGGTGCCGTGCGCATGCGGGGCTTCTACACAGGCGATGACGGAAGCAACCGGGCGCAAGACGGTCAGTGGCCATCTTCGGGACAGGGTTTCGGCCGCGTCAACCTGACGAACTCCCTGTTCTTCACGGGCGATCGAACCAATAACTGGTACGCCGACGTTTATCGCGGGGACACCACGGGTGACCCCAACTTTCAGTCCTTCCCGGAGTCCGCGGAGACCCAAACCCGTACGTTCCAGTTGAAGGTGGCTGCCGGGCAGCCCCTCGATGTCTCGCTCGCGTGGACAGATGCTCCGGATCTCCTGCCGGCGGGCACCCCGGCCCTGGTCAACAATCTCGACCTCGTCGTGAAGGGGCCAGGAACGGGCGGGGCTGCTCTCACCTACGTCGGAAACAACATGAACAGCCGGCTCGACCCTACCGTCGATGAGGCAGAGACCGTTCCGGGGGACGGCCCTCGGGACGTGAGAAACCCGAGCGAGCGCGTCCGATTGGCCAACCCCGCGCCTGGCACGTACACGGTCACCGTGGAGGCCTCGCCCATCGCCATGGGGAATCAGGGATTCGCCCTGGCCGCAAGCGGAAATATCGCTCCGGTCGGAGGGAGCTTCTCGCCGGGACAACCGCTCCAGGTGAACGAGGCGGGCAACCCGACGATCTCGAACGTGAAGGTCGATCCGATCAGCTCAAACACCGCGAAGGTCTTCTTCGACACAAATGAGCCGACCACTGCAACCGCCGACACCACGCCCGCGGTTCCCAACGAGGATTTCGTGGACTCCTACAACGAGGATCTCGATGGGTTCCCCGAACTCGGGTCAGGCCCCGCGGAGACCTCCGAGGAGTATGCCGACAAGCCCGTCGTGGGCACCCACCACGAGATGTTGTTAACCGGTCTCTCGGCGGGTCAGGACTACACGATCCAGCTTCAGGTGAAGGATCTGGCCAACAATATGGTGACGCGGAACGCAACGTTGCGGGCACCGGCGACGGTGTTCCAGGCCGCCAATCTCGACATCGGGCAGTGCTATGAGACTGACGACCCAGCGCCGTGTCAGTGGGGCGCGGCGCCGCTCGCCACCCAGCTCTACGCCGGATTCGTGGAAAGCACCACGGAGCCCCTCGGAGGTCATGCCTTGGGTGCGTACATGTTCAGGACACCCGAGGGGCTCGATCCGTCCCAGATCACCATGGCGACGGTGGAGATGGTCAGCGCGCACAACTGGGTGATTCCGTACACACAAGACCCCATCCTCTACGTGGATCTTCTCGCCGACGAAGATGGCATCGAAGACACGTGGGGCGGCCAGGACTACGAGACCATCCACAACGCTCCGGCCGATGCGCGGTTCTGGCCGGAGACCACCCACAAACGCGGGGCGTACCAGAAGTACGCGTTCACACTCGGGTGCGCGGATCTCCAGAAGCTCAAGGAGAATCTGGCCAACGACAAGGCCGCGTTCCGGTGGGACTCGAACGGCAGCGGGTACTTCTCGATGGACTTTGGGTTCAACCGCCGATCCCGGGGTCCGGATCTGCGGCCCAAGCTTGTGCTCTACACCACAGCGACCGGGACGAACCCAACGGGGCGGGCCTGCGACCCGTCTACGCCCGCGCCGACCATATCGCAGGTCGGAATCCATGAAGGCATCCAAGCGAACTCGATGACGGTGTCCTGGGAGACGAACGTCGACTCGAATTCGTTCGTCCTGTTCAGGCAAAAGGGAACGACCGACTGGACGCAAGTCGGAACTCCCGCCCTGACCAAGGTGCACCACGTCGAAGTGCTTGGGCTGGATTCGTCGAAAAACTACGAGTTCGTCGTTCGCTCGACGGCCTGCAATGGGGCCGCGACCACCGATACGAATGGCGGGGCGGCGTACGACT
>DASVPT010000234.1:0-1555 GCA_036389535.1 Actinomycetota bacterium | reverse complement strand
GGTACCTGTGCCACCTGCTGCGGCTCCCCGACGTCGAGCCGGACCTCATCGAATGGCTCACGCTGGTCGACCGGATCCACGACGCCACGCTGCCGGTGAACATCGCCGTGGTCGGAAAGTACGTGCATCTTCACGATGCCTACCTCTCGGTGATCGAGGCGCTCAAGCACGGCGGCTTTCACCACGGCGCTAAAGTCACCCTCAACTGGGTGCCGTCCGACGAGCTCCTCGACGCGAACGTGGCAGAGGTCCTGGCCGGGGCGGACGGGATCCTGGTTCCGGGGGGCTTCGGACACCGGGGGATCGAGGGGAAGGTCGACGCCATTCGCTTCGCCAGGGAAGAGAAGATCCCCTATCTGGGTCTGTGCCTCGGCCTGCAGTGCGCCGTGATCGAGTTCGCTCGAAACGTGTGCGGGCTGGACGGCGCGAACTCTTCCGAGTTCGATCCGGCCACCCCTCATCCCGTCATCGACCTGCTACCCGAACAGGAAGGCGTGGTCGAGATGGGCGGGACCATGCGGCTCGGTTCCTACCCCGCGCACCTCACGCCCGGATCGCGAGCGGCGGAGGAGTACGACGCGGCGGCCGTGGACGAACGGCACCGCCACCGGTACGAGGTCAACCCGCACTACCACGAGATTCTTCAGCAGAACGGCCTGACCCTCTCCGGAATGTCGCCGGACGGCCGGCTGGTCGAGATCATCGAGCTCGCAGACCACCCGTTCTTCATGGCCGGGCAGTTCCATCCCGAGTTGAAGTCGAGGCCGACCCGGCCCCATCCGCTGTTTCGAGGATTCATCGGGGCGGCGCTCGCTCGCCGGCACGTCGGCGCCGAGCAGGCCGTCGTCGTGGGGCGCTAGGTCCCTCGATCCGACCTCCATCGTTGGAACCCGATTCCGTTCGCCATGTCTTCGAAGGGAAGCTGATCTCGCTCGACGTCGAGTCGTGGGGGGACAAAGAACGCGAGGTCGTCAGGCATCCGGGCTCGTGCGCGATCCTGGCGTCCCTGCCAGGCGACCAGGTCATTTTGGTGCGTCAGTTTCGCGAGGCCGTTCGCCGATCGCTCCTCGAAGTTCCAGCGGGGGTCATGGACGAACCGGGTGAGACCGCCGAGCGCTGCGCATTGAGGGAACTGATGGAGGAAACCGGCTTTCACGCCGTTGACGTTCAATCGTTGGGGCGGTTTCACGCCTCAGCAGGCGTGACCACCGAAACCTTCGAGCTCTTTGTCGGACGCGCGGTCCACGCCTACGTGCCTTACCGGGAGAGAAACATCGAGGTCGTGCTGATGCCATTTGCCAAAGCGCTCGATGCGGTTCGCCGCGGCGAGATCACCGACGCGAAGACCGTCATCGCGCTGCTCCTCGCCAAGGACCGTCCCGGCTATGCTGGTTCTCGACCGGCCGCGGAGGCACCGTGATCGTCGGGGTTCCCAAAGAGGTCAAGGACAACGAATACCGCGTGGCCCTCACTCCAGAGGGTGCCCGCGAGCTCACCCATTCCGGCCACACCGTCCTGATCCAACAGGACGCCGGCGTCGGATCCTCGTTGACGG
>DASVPT010000233.1:0-4238 GCA_036389535.1 Actinomycetota bacterium | reverse complement strand
CGCGGCTCACCGGCGCCACCAGCATCTCCCGCAAGAAACCGAACTCCCTGTCCCACACCAGGGACGCGGCGGAAAACATCGCCGTGAACATCGTGGACATGGCTAGCACTCCCGGGAACATGAACGTCCGCAGCGAAACGCCGCTCCGACTGGGGATGAGGCTGGAGAGGCCCGTGCCAAGCACGAACAGAAAGAGCACGGGTTGAAGCAGGGACACGACCATGCGAGCTCGGTCCTGCCAGAACCGGATCATCTCCCGCTCCCACACGATCTTCGCCCCACGGAGGTCATGGGTGAACGGACGCCGCGGAAGCGCGGTCCGTGTCGCTCTTCGTATCGCGGTGTCGACCGCCATCCCTATCGCCTCCCCCTCCAGAGCTTCGACATCGCGCGAAGCGGGTTGACCGCCTCGGCGTCCCGGATGGTTCTGCCCGTGTAGGACAGGAAGACATCGTCGAGGGTCGGACGGGAGACCCGTACCGCCAGGATCGGCACCCCGAGCTCCGCGAAGAGGCGCGGAACGAACTGCTCGCCCTTCTCCACCGAGAAGGTCACCTCGCCCTCGTGCACGCCTGCTTCGATGCCGAACCGCTCGCGCAGCGCCGTGATGGCGGCGTCGTCGTCCGATGTCTGGATTTGAACGCGGTCCTTTCCCACGCTCGCTTTCAGCGCCTCCGGTGTATCCAACGCCACGATCGAACCATTGTCGATGATGGCGATCCGGTCGCAGTGCTCGGCCTCATCCATGTAATGCGTTGTGAGGAAGATCGTGATGTCCTCGCGCTGCTTCAGCTCGCCGATGTAGGTCCAGATGTGCGATCGCGTCTGGGGATCCAGGCCGATGGTCGGCTCGTCCAGGAACAGCACGCGAGGGTAGTGCAACAGTCCCCGGGCGATCTCGAGGCGCCGCATCATTCCGCCCGAATACTCCATGACCCGGCTGTCCTTTCGGTCCCACAGCCCGACGATTTCCATGACCTCCTTGAGGCGCCCGTCGACCTCGCCGCGAGGAACGCCGTAGAGCTCGGCGTGAAATTGGAGGTTGCGTTCGGCCGTGAGATAGGAATCGAGGGTGGTGTCCTGGAATACCAGCCCGATGCTCCGGCGGACGTCGTCGCGCGCTCCGACGATGTCGAATCCGGCTACCGTCGCGGAGCCGCCGGAAGGCGTGGCCAGCGTGCAGAGCATGTTGATCGTGGTGGTCTTGCCCGCTCCGTTCGGGCCGAGGAACCCGAAGGTCTCGCCGCGATGGACGTCGAAGTCGATGCCCGCCACGGCCTGGACCTCGCCGTAGCGCTTGACCAGCCCGCGCACCGAGACCACGGGTCCGGCGCCATCCGCCTCCGGCACGGTCAGGCCGCAGCGATTTCGGCGACCAGGTCCAAGATCACCACGGGGATCTCCCGGCTGGTCCGTCGCTCGTACTCGGCGAATCCGGGCGATCGCTCCTTTTGTCTCGTCCAGATCCGTTCGCGCTCCTCGCCCTGGGCGATCCGGGCCTTCCCCTCAAACGTCTTGTCTCCGATCTCGACGGTCACCTGTGGGTTCGCCTTGAGGTTGTAAAGCCAGTCGGGATTGGTCGGCGCTCCACCCTTGGACGCGAAGACGGCGACGGAACTGCTCCCCAGGTCCTGATACGCCAGCGGGTTCACCCGTTCGGTTCCGGTCTTGGCACCCCAATGATGCAAAAGGAGAATCGGCTGGCCTTCGAATCGGCCGCCAACTTTGCCGGCGTTGCTGCGGAATTCCTCGATGATGCTGTGGTTCCAATCCATGTGAGGTCACCCTCCTGCGCGTTTGTTCAACAGCATGCAACGCGCAGGCGCGGGGGTGCATTCCCTCGAAAGGGGGCGGTTGCGGCTAGCTGATGGCGCCGATCCGCCGCTTGGGCTGTTCGGAGGACTTGGAGATATCGACGATCCCGTCGGAGAGCGGAAGCCAGAACGACAGAGAGGTCCCGGTTCCCGGCGTGGAGTCCACCTCGAACCATCCGCCGGCCAGCTCGGCTCGCTCCCGCATCGTCACGAGGCCAACATGGGTCGGGCCGGCCTGTGCCACGTCCTCGCTGGAGAAGCCGCGGCCGTCGTCCTGGATGCAGACCTGCATTCCTCCCTTGTGTTCGGCGATCCGGATGTCCACCCGCGTTGCCCTGGCGTGCTTTCGCACGTTCGTGATCGCTTCCTGGACGATTCGATACGCGACCGTTCGGATCTCGGCCTCCGGCTCACCAGACAAACCGCTGGTGACGTCGTATTTCAACGAAGAGTCCCTGGTCACGTGGGCGAGATACGTCCTGATCGCCGCGGCGAGCCCTCCTTCGTCGAGGACCGGAGGTCTCGTCTCGAACAACACACGCCGCAAGCTATCCACTGCGACCTTGAGGTTGGACTTCAGCTCGGCAAGGGCCTCGCCCGACAGGCTGCCCGACTCACGACCCGCCAGCTCGACCTGAAGAATCATGGTTGCCAGGTGCTGGAGGGCGTCGTCGTGGATGTCGCTGGCGATGCGCCGGCGCTCCTGCTCCTGCGCCGTTACAAGCGACGCGAGGAGCCTCTTGCGCTCCTTGTCGGTCTTCTGAAGTGCCCGGTAGCTCCGAACCAGGTCCTGCTCGGCCTGCTTACGATCGGTGACGTCGAGCCACACACCCTGCTCGAACATCGGCTCGCCCGCATCGTTGGCGACGATCGCGGCGTGTTCGCGGATCCACACGACCCGGCCGTCCCGAGCGATCAGTCGATACTCTTCGGCCCAAGTGCCACCTCTGGCGAGGTGATCGAGGTGGAGGGCGATGATTCGGTCGCGGTCGTCCGGGTGCAAGACCCGAATCCACAGAGCCGGGTCGTCCATCCATTGCTCTTTCGGATAACCAAGAAGCGTTTCGACCTGCGGACTGATGTACAGCGTCGAGCTGACCTCGTCCAGGCCCGAGATGTTGACGACCGCCGGAATGTGCTCGACGAGCACACGAAACGTCCCCTGCGGCGAAGCACCGTCAACGACGATCTCGGCTTCGCCCTTCTCCTGCAACCCGCTGTCCACGCACTGCCCCCCAGTGCCGTTTTGTCATTCGGGCGGCCAACCGTACCACGTCGCCGTTTCGGTCGACAGCCTGAATTTCCTGCCGGTACAGTACCCAGATCTCAGAGCAATCGGACCAGTCCCAGGGGCAGGAGAGCCCGCCACCCCCGCCGCCCCTGCCGCCTGCGCCCGGCGAACCCCTTCCGGCCGCTCCTCCACCACCCCCGCCGGGATCACCGCAAGCACCAGCGCCTCCACCGCAAGCGGAAGCGCCTCCACCGCAAGCGGCACGTCCGCCGCGCACGGACGGCTTCGCCATCGCGTCGCTCGTCTTCGGCATCATCGGTGGCTCGCTGCTCAGCATCATTTTCGGGATCGTTGGACTCCGTCGGACCGAGCGGCGCGGAACGGCGGGCCGCGGCCTGGCGATCGCGGGGATCATCCTCGGTTCGGTTTGGGTGGTGCTCATCGGGGCGTTCGTGACGACCTACCTTGGGGAACAACCGACCCGCGCACCCGGCGGAGGGATCACGGCTGCGGGCGACGTCACGTGGCGGGACCTCCGCGTGGGCGATTGCGTGCGATCGCTCGACACCGGGACGGTGGTCACCATTCCGGTCGGCCCCTGTTCGGAACCACACGCGGGCGAGGTTTTCGAGGTCACGTTCCTCGCCGAAGGGCCGTGGCCAGGCGAGGAAGAGGTGAAGCGGCTGGCCGAGGGCGCGTGCCAACGAGCTCTGCCGTCGTACGTCTCCGCGCCTCCAGGAGCGCCGGGGTATGCGATCCACTACCTCCGACCGCTCGAGACGTCGTGGTCGAACGACCGTCGGGTGGTGTGCATCGCTCACGATCCGTCCGGCGCTCCGCTGTCGAGTTCGGTCAGAGGAGCCGGGCCGCTCTCCTCGTAATGGCGAAAGAGGTCATCCCGGGGGTCTTTCGAATCGGCGGCGCCGGCTCGAACGCATTCCTGCTGGCCGCCGACGAGCTCGTCCTGATCGACACACACCTCACGAATCGGCTGCCAAAGCTGCTGGACGCCGTTCGTGCGGCGGGTCGCACGCCGCTCGACGTGCACCACATCGCCGTCACGCACTATCACACCGACCATGCCGGAAGCCTCGCGGCCGCTGCAAAGACGACCGGTGGGCGGGTCTACGCCCATGCAGCGGACGCCGACCTCCTTCGAACGGGCGGGCGGCCTCCGGTCCGGCCCATCGGGC
>DASVPT010000232.1:0-7388 GCA_036389535.1 Actinomycetota bacterium | reverse complement strand
GCCGCGAGGACCAGCACCGCCACCAACACGGCGACCGGAGCGAAGAATCTCCTCGCGCCGATCAATCGACTCCTTGCTGTTTGCACCTCTGCCTCCTTTCGTCAGGCTTCGGTCCAGAGCCTGAACGACAGGAGGACGGCTCAAAATCACCGCGGCGAGGACACTTCGGTGTCCCGGGGGTAAGCCTTTGTGTCTCTTTGGATAGGTCTACGTGGGCCAGGCCGGCGGTCGCGCCGGCGTTCGTTCAGTCCGTTGAATCAGCGGGCCACTGCCGGCAGGTGGCGCGATACGGGGTGCCCGGCGGCAGGTACGTTCTCCACTCCTCGCGAGAGAGATTGCGGCCGACGATCGCACACGCCTTCTGCCGCCAGGCCGGCAAGCTCACATCCCACAGCATCGCGCCGGTTTCAAGTCCTCCGACCGCCAGATACCGGCCATTCGGGCTGAACCCCGATCGAACCGTGAGGAAAGGAAAAGCGCCAAGGACGTTCTGGTCGGACTCGGGTCGTTGATCGGCCACCAGCTCTCCTCCGTACTGATGCCCGCCGGATGGATCCCACAGCCGAGTGGGGCCGAACATGGCCGTGGTGGCCAGGAACCTTCCGGTCGGGTCGAAGGCCGCACCGGTGACGGGGCCCGTGTGCACGGTGAGTGGCGGGACGGCGGGACGGTGCGTCCGAACGTCCCACAGTCGGACAATCCCAACGGATCCTCCCGCGGCGAGCAGCCGCCCGTCTGAGCTGAACGCAACGCTCGGGAACCCGTCCTCTCTTACTTCGAGGGGACTTCCCACGGGCCGCTGTGACGCCACGTTCCACAGCTGAGCCTCACCTTCGCTCCCCGTTGCCAGGAGTCTGCCGTCAGGGCTGAAGGCAAGACTCAACCCACCGAACTTGCCTCCCGGAGCCATCGCGCGCCCGCGCCGAAGGCCGCTCGCCACGTCGTAGAGAACCACGGCAACCGGTCGGTCCGGGTTGTACAGATCGCGAGGCCCGTTTGGGTCGGTGGCGACGGCCAGGAGCTTGCCGCCGGGGCTGAAAGCGATCTGCCAGATCCACGCCTTGCCCACCTCGATGGTTCGCACGGCGGTCGCAGGACTCCCGCCATCCCAAATGCGAACCTTGCCGTCGAGCGATCCGGCGGCCAGCATGCTCCCGTCTGGGCTGAAGGTCACCGAGGTCACGACGTTCTTCGTCTCCCGGCGCTGCCCATCGGGAAAGAACTCCAGCGGCGGTTCGGCCACACCCGCATCCAGACGGGCGAGCCGTCGATGCGACGCTACGTCGAACACGTCCACCGACGCGTGGAAGCCGCCCGCTGCCAGGCGCCGCCCGTCCGGACTGAACGCCATGCTCGTGAACAGATCGGCTGGTCCTCCGAGCGGCGTCCCGATGGCCTGGCGCCCCGACACATCCCAGAGGACGGCCGAGCGGTCGTGGGCGCTCAGAAGCGATTTCCCGTCCGGACTGAAGGCCACTGCCGGGATCGGGGCGGTGTCCGCTACCAAGGGCTGACCGAGCCGAATTCCGGTTTGCACATCCCAAACGCCGACCGCGCCGCCAAACGACCCGGTCGCGAGGAACTTTCCGTCAGAGGTGAGACCGAGGACCGTCACCGGCGTGTCGCCGGTCGACAGCGGTTCGCCGAGGTTAGTCCCGGAACGGATGTCCCAGATCGTCACGGCACCCGTGGAGTCGCCAACGACCAGATGGCGCCCGTCCGGCGCGAAGGTCCCGGCCCCCACGTCCTCCTCGCCGACGACCAACGGTCGGCCGACCCTTCGCCCGGCACCCACGCTCCAGAGGCCGACGGATCCGGTAGCCCCCGGAAAAACCACGCGGCTCGAGTCCGGCGTGAACGCCATCCAATGCACACCTCCGGTCTCAGGCGGCTTGACGGCGAAGAGCTTCCCGATGAGCGAGCCAGTCCGGACGTCCCACAGGGTGACGCGGCTGTCCTCCACGGCCCCCGCGGCAATCGTCCTCCCATCTGGGCTGTACCGAACGACCGCCAACTCCGCGCCGGTAGGGGAGATCAGCTCTTTCTCTACCCGCCGCGCGGTCATGTCCCAGAGTTCGACGCGGCCCTTCCCTCCGGCGATCGCCAGTGTGCTGCCGTCGGGGCTGAAGTCGGCCGATGCCCACGCTCCACCTTCCGAACCGTAGGGTGGACCCTTCGGCCGGCGTGTGGCCGCGTTCCACACGGTGGCGCCGCCCGTCGCCACCGTGACGAAACTGTTGCCATCGGGGGCGAACCGAACGTCCTCAACAGGTGTTTCGAACCCCTGAAGGTGGACCACCATCCGGCCTGCCTGCTGGAGCGCGCCCAGAAGCGTGCTCCTCGTGTCGACCGAGTCCTGCAAGCGGCTGGCTTCCAGGGCGAGAAGCAGCCCCAAATCTGGATGCTCGGAAGCCGCCTCTCGCGACTGGGCCGCCAGGCGCCCGGACTGGGCGAGGACCGCCGATCGACGCGCGTTTCCTCGCTGCACCGCCGCTACCGATCCGGCCACGATCGCGATGACGAGCGCCGCGGCCACGGCACCCAGCATGGTTCGGAGTCGCCGTGTCCTTCGACGGGCGTCCCGGAGCTCCCTCTCCTCAGAGGCGCGGCTCGAGTCCAGGAATGCCTGCTCCAGGGCGGTGAGGTCGGCTCCCTGGCCCGCCCAGTCGAGGGCGGAAGCGAGTCGCGCGCCTCGGTACAGCTCACCCGAATCTCGCCCCAACACGTCCCACGCTTGCGCCGACCTGGCCAGGTGACGATGGACCCGGAGGCCCTCCCGGTCCTCGTTCAGCCATGCCCGCAACCTGGGCCACTCACGAATGAGGGCCTCATGCGCGACCTCCACCATCTGCTCGTCCACGGTCAGCAATCGGGCATTGACCAGCCGGTCGATCAGCCCTTCCAGAGCGGGTGCGGGCTCCGATCCGGACGCCAGCTCCTGGAGCGGAACACGCCGCCGGGTGTCTTCGGTACCCTCGCCGAGCTCGGTCAAGCGAAGGAAGGTTCGCCGCAGGAGCGTTTCTTCGGCCTCCGGGGAGTTCTCGTAGACCTCCTCCGCTGTTCGGGCGATGGCTCCTCGCACGCCTCCGGCATCCGAATACCCGGAGAGGGTGAGTGTCCGCCCGTCTCGTCTCGCCCACGTTTCCATGAGCGCGTGCGAAAGCAGGGGAAGCGCTCCGGGCTCCCCGGCCAAATCGCGCAGGACGACTTCGACCAGTCCGGGTTCGAGTCGCAACCCTTTGGCCCTCGCGGGCTCCTCGATGGCGCGCCGAAGTTCGTCCTCGGTCATGGGGCCGAGCAGCACGTTGTTCGCGGAGACGAGCGTGGCAAGGCCCTCATGTGATGCGCAGTGCCCGTAGAAGTCCGAGCGAAGCGAAACGATGGTCTTTCCGGAGCGGCCAACGAGTTCGTCGAAGAACCGATTTCGGAGCGACGCGTCGGTGCAGAGGGTGAACGCCTCCTCGAGTTGATCGACCACCAGGAGGTCCGCATGCCCATTCGAATTCGCGGCTCGAAGGGCATCCGGCGGATCGGGCCCGGGTGTCATGAGGAAAACGTTCGACACGCCGGGGATCCCTCCTCGCATCGCGGACGCCATGACCCCCGCGCGGACCAGCGATGACTTCCCGCTCCCGGACGCACCGATCACGGCGACGAACCTGCCGGCGGCCACTCGCTTCACCACATCGCTGACGACTTGCTCGCGACCGAAAAACAGATCCGCCTCGTCCGGGCCAAACGCGAAGAGACCGCGATAAGGGGACTCTGCGGGCGAGGGAGGCGCGAGAAGCGACGGCGACGAGAGCGCGTACACCTTCTCGGGACCCGTGAAGCCGCGCAATCTGTGGGTGCCCAGGTCAACGAGACCGAACCCATCCGGAAGACGGGTCGCCAACAGTTCCGCCGTCGCTTGCGAGAGGAACACCTGCCCTCCGTCCGCAAGATCACGAACGCGAGCGGCCCGATTCGCCACTGGCCCCCGGAGGTTGTCGGACCTCTGGATCTCGCCCGTGTGCAGTCCGGCCCGGATCCGGATGAGAACACCTTCCGGCCATGGCTCGGCTTCCGTCCGGCTGAGGAGATCGGAGACAGCGCGGGCGGCCCCGGCCGCACTGGTGAAGATCGAAACCGTGGAGTCGCCCTCACCCATCGACACAATGAGGCGGCCGCCCTGGGCCTCGACCACTTGCGCGACGAGCGTGTCGTGGCGTACCAGCACGGCGCGCATCGCGCTCGGATGCCTCTCCCAGTGGCCCGTCGAGTCTTCGATGTCCGTCATGCATACCGTGACCACGCCGGTAGGTAGGTCCGCTTCCCATCCGGCACGAAGGCGTTCGACCAGCTCACCGGGAGAGCCCGGCCGCCGCCCGGGATCCGTCGATGTGCCAAGCCGGATCGCGTCCTCGAAGATTCGCTTGCGTTCGGCGTCCATTCCCACTGGCCAGGCTGGGGTACCCCCTTCCGGACGAGCTCCCGTGAGAAGGGTGAACGCAGTCATGGCCAGCGAGTAGACGTCGGAGGCCCGAGTCGGTGGCTCGCCCGCCGCCACCTCCGGGGCAATGAACCCTGGAGTCCCCGCCCGCAGGACGCGCTCGCCCCTGGTCGCGATACCGAAGTCCACCAAGACCACCCGGCCCTGCTCCGTCAGGATCACGTTGGCCGGCTTCACGTCGCCGTGGACCACGAATGGGTCGTGCGAATGCAAGTACGTGAGCGCGTCGGCGACCTGGGCCAGGGCCCGCAATACCGTTGAGGGCGCCATCCCGGGCGCACCTTGTTGGACAAGGAGCCGTTCCAAGTCGGTCCCTTCGATCCAGTCCATCACGATGACGTACTGGTCTTCGTGGAAGAAGTCGTCACGAACAACTGGCAAACCGGCATGGGGTTCGAGCGAGAGGAGGATCCTCGCCTCCCTCAGAAGGTCCTCCCGGGTTGATCCTTGAGCGACGGAGCGGATCTTCAATGCAACTTGCCGGTCGTGTTGGCGATCCAGGGCGCGCAGCACCCTGCCTTCGGCGCCGGACCCCACCACCTCGATGGGCTCGTACCTCTCACCGAGGAGCTCGGCCACGGAGCTCACGATTCGGAACGGAGGTCGCTGAGGATCACGGCCCCGGTCGCCACCGCGGCGTTGGCCAAGCGAACTCGGCGCCGCTCTCCATGTCCGTCTACATCGAACTTGCGGTAGAGCCGAGCAAGATGCTGCTTCACGGCAGCCTCCGATACCACCAACTCGACGGCGATCTCGCGGATCGAGGCTGGCTCGGTGAACGCATCCCCGCCGAGAATCGGGCGGCACAAGGCCAGCAGCACGTCGCGCTCGCGCTGGGTCACCGTTGGAGGCTTGGCGACGCCTTCGGTCTCCTTCCCCCGGGGCGGCCCGTGATAGACGAGGCGAAGCTTCCCGAGCACGATCTCGTCGCCAGGATGCAGTGCCCGTTCGCCTATGATTCGCCCGCCGTTCACGAAGGTGCCGTTACGCGACCCCAGGTCTCGGACGACCCACGCCTCGCCGTACCGCTCGAACACCGCGTGCACTCGGGAGACGCCGGCAACGTCGACCACCAAGTCGCTGGAGTCCGCAGTCCCAACCGTGACCCGTTCCGACTCGAGAGGCCGTACCTCTCTACCGCCCGAACCCCAGATCTCCAGATAGCTATTCAGCGGACCCCTCTCGCGAAACCGAAGCGTACCGCCGCATCGGACTTCCACGCCACGAAGGTCGAACCCAATGGTCCGGTCACGACGCGACGGCAAGCAACCGCTACGAGGCGGGGAACCGAGTGTCGGTTCGCGGTGCTACGTTCAGTCACTCCCTCTCAAGTTGGCGATCTGCTGAGAAGGGAGCGAAAATGGCAATCGATGAGCGTTCGCGTCATCGGCTGCCCCTCAAGCTGGAGCTGGTGCTCGGATCGGAAGAGGCGAGCACATTGATGGCTCACCTTCCTCCGGTGGGGTGGGCCGACGTGGCGACCAAGCGCGACCTCGACCAGCTTCAGGCGAACTTCGACTTGAAACTTGAAGCTGTGGAGTCACGGATTGTGGGCACGTTGCGTGACGAGTTCCACTCCAAGATCGACTCGAAGATCGACTCTGCCCTGCGGACCCTTCTGATCGTCATAAGCACGCTGACGGTGACGTTGGCAGGAATCGCGTTCGCGGCCGCTCGGCTTACTTAAAGCGTTTTTTGAGAAGTGTCAGGCCTTCGGTGGCCTTCAACTGAGCTGCTCCGCCAGTCCGATGATGCGTGCTCAACCACATGTCCGACGTGCGGCGAGCTCGTGGACCTGGCTCGTCTGAGCGCCCGGACTGGGGCGGCGGCATCCTCGTGACCGTGCTCGTGAGCGTGGTGGTGGGTGTGCGGTGTCTCCACGACTCGTTCGGCATGGTGGCCGTGTTCGGATGAGCCGGCGAAGGACACAAGTCCCGTCGCTGGGGCAGCGGCGACAGCAACCACGACCATCGCCCGTCCAAGCGACCGCATCAGCCCGTCGGAAATTGGCCGCAGCAACGCGAGGGACGCCGTCACGATGATGGCCTCCAGAACAATCGAAAAGACATCGGGGCGGCCGACCGGTTCGGGGACACCCGCGCCGGGTCCGATCGGAAGACCGGTGGTTCTGGATACCACCCAGATCAGGACGACCGCAGCGTTGACTCCCGCCGCCGCCCAGTAGAGAGGACGGCTCGGCCGCAGCAGCGCGAGCGCTGCCCAACCGAGCTGGAACGCTGAGAGTGCGACGAAGAAGAGTCCGAACAACGAGCTCTCGCGGATATGTTCGGCCACGACGGAGGAGTGGACCACCCCGGCACTCGCCGAGAGGCCGGCCAAACCCAGAACCAAGAGCGGGCGGCTGGAGATCAAGGCGTACGTGCTGGCGATGCCACGCTGTCTCCGTGTCTCCGTTCTCACCACTCCCTCCTTTTCCGTGAAGCTCCGGAGGGATTCGTTGCTCCGCTAAGGACGGATTAGGGGAGGCGGTCTTTTTTCCAACAAACTCCGATCCCGATCGATCCAACGCATTCGGTGCTTCGAACCCATAACGACATGGGACGCAATGGACGAACTTCTCGCGTTGGTTCGCCCGCTTGGTTTGGAGCCACATCGCTCGCCGTCCTGGCCACCATCGCGCTCGCCGCGTGTGCGAGCAACGAGGCCAGAGCTCCGACGCGGGCGACACCGCGAGCCCCCCGGGTGACCATCATGGGAGTGGCGTTCTCACCCGCCACGATCACCGTGCCACGCGGTGGCAGCGTTACATGGTTGAACGACGATCCCATCAAACACACCCTGACATCCGGCCGCCAGGCGGTGCAGGGCGTACCCGGAGTCGGCGGTGGAACGCCGGCGCGCCCGTCCGGAGTATTCGACGCGACGCTGCATCGAC
>DASVPT010000231.1:0-3644 GCA_036389535.1 Actinomycetota bacterium | reverse complement strand
ATCTTGCCCAGGTACATGACCGCCACTCGGTCTGAAACGTGCTTCACGACCGAGAGGTCGTGCGCGATGAACAGGTAGGTCAGCTTGAACTCCTCCTGAAGGTCCTCCAGAAGGTTCAGGATCTGCGCCTGGATGGAGACGTCCAGCGCGGACACCGGCTCATCGGCGACGATCAGCCGAGGGCGCAGCGCCAGAGCCCTGGCGAATCCGATTCGCTGACGCTGCCCGCCGGAGAAGGCGTGCGGGTATCTGTTGTAGTGCTCGGGGTTGAGCCCGACCAGCTCCATCAGCTGCTTGACCTCTCCCTGAACCTTGTTCCGCGGCACGGTGTGGTGGAGCCGGAACGGCTCGGCGATGATCGCCCCCACCGTCTTCCGGGGGTTCAGCGACGCGTACGGATCCTGAAAGATCATCTGCATGTCGCGACGAAGCTCACGCAGATCCTTCCCCTTGGCCTTGGTGATGTCCTGGCCGTCGAAGTGGATGCTCCCGTCGGTGGCGTCCTGCAGACGCATGACCACCCGGGCGAGCGTCGACTTCCCGCAGCCGCTCTCCCCCACCAGTCCCAGCGTCTCGCCGGGGTAGATGTCGAGATCGACGCCGTCAACGGCGTGGACGTGACCGATCGTCTTCTGAAAGACGATGCCGCGCGTGAGCTTGAACCACTTCTTGACGTCCTTGAGGCTCAGAAGTGGTGATTGCTGCGTCTTGTCGTGAAACTCTCTGCGTTCGTTCGTCGTGACGCTCATTGCCGTAGCAGCACCTCTTCGCGAAGGATGCGTTCCTTCTCCGCCAGCGAGAGGTGGCACGCGGAGGCGTGGTATCCGTTGGCCGACAACAGCTGCGGAAGATCTCGCTTGCAAATATCCATCACGTACGGACAGCGCGGATGAAACGGGCACCCCGGCGGGACGAAGATCAGTGACGGCGGCTGCCCCTGGATCGGACGAAGGCGCTCGTTTCGGTCCTGATCGATGCGGCTGATCGACTGGAGCAGGCCCCACGTGTACGGGTGGTGCGCGCCGTAGTAGATGTCGTGGCGGTCGCCGAACTCCACGACCTTCCCCGCGTACATCACCATGATGTCGTTGCAGTGCTCCGCGACGACGCCGAGGTCGTGGGTGATGAGGACGATGGACGCGTCGAACTCGGTCTTGAGCCGGTCCATGAGATCGAGGATCTGTGCCTGGACCGTGACGTCGAGGGCGGTGGTCGGTTCATCGGCGATCAACAGGTCCGGGTTCATGGCGAGGGCCATGGCGATCATGGCGCGTTGTCGCATTCCACCCGAGAACTCGTGCGGATACTGCCGGGCGCGCTGCCGCGGCTGCGGGATGCCGACCAGGTCCAGGAGGTTGACGGCCTGCTCGAGTGCGTCTGCCTTCGAGGCCTGTCGGTGAACCTCGAATACCTCGGCGATCTGCCGGCCCACTCGGTGCACGGGGTTCAGGGCGGTTAGCGGATCCTGGAAGATCATGCTGATCTTCGCGCCGCGAATCGTGCGCATCTCGTCCTCGGGAAGCGTCAGCAGGTCCTGGCCGCGAAACAGCACTTGGCCTTCGATCCTTGCCTGGCGCTTGGTGACCAGGCCGAGGATGGAGAGCCAGGTCACGCTCTTGCCCGACCCCGATTCGCCGACCACGCCGAGGGTCTCGCCCTGTTCGACGGTGAACGAGATCCCGTCGACGGCCTTGACCAGCCCGTCTTCCGTGGGGAAGTGGACTTTGAGGTCCTTGACCTCGAGCAGCGGCTCAGGCAATGAGCGCCCCGGCAGCCATAATCAGCCGATCAGATGGCTTCGCCGATGCGCTGGTGCGGATCCAACGCGTCTCGAAGCCCATCGCCCAGGAAGTTCACGGCGAGCACCGTGATGAGGATCATGAGGCCGGGGAACCACACCATCCACGGCGCCAAGTAGACGAACGACTGGCTGTTGGTGAGGAGGTTCCCCCACGTCGGTGTCGGAGGCTGGATGCCGAACCCGAGGAACGAAAGGGCCGACTCGGTGATGATGGCCTGGGCCACCAGCAGCGTGACGTTGACAACGATCGGCCCGAAGGCGTTCGGCATGATGTGGTAGAAGATGATTCGTCTGTCCGACGCGCCGGACGCCCTCGCCGCCTCGACGAACTCTTTCTCCTTGAGCGACAGGAACACGCCTCGAACGATCCGTGCGTCGTACATCCAGAAGAACAGCGTCAGCAGCAGGATGACGTTGAAGACGTTTCCGCCCAGCAGCTTCGACCCAATGATCAGGATCACCAGAAACGGGATCGAAAGGAAGAGGTCGGTGAACCTCATCAGCACGTTGTCGAGCCAGCCGCCGTAGAAGCCGGCGATTCCTCCCAGAACCGCACCGATGGCGCCCGCGGAGAGCGCCACGGCGAGGCCGACCAACAGCGAGATGCGGCCGCCGTACATCACGCGGACGAACTGATCCCGGCCCAGGTTGTCGGTCCCGAAGAAATGCTTTGCGCTCGGCCCCGTCAGCGCGTCGGCGAAGGTTTGCTCGTGGAAGTTGTACCTCGAGATGAACGGAGCGACGATCACGAGCAGCCCGAGCAGGAGCAGCAGGATGCCGCTGCCGATTGCGAGCTTGTGCCGCTTGAACCGGCGCCACGCCAGCTGCCTGGTGGTGAGAACGCGCTCCTGAACGAGCGGCTGCGGTACCTCCGGCGTGGTGATCCCGGGCTCGGCTATGCCGATCTGGGATGCGGTGGCGGCTCGTCCCACTTGTTCACGCATAACGAATCCTCGGGTCCAGGAAGGCGTAGGCGATATCGGCGATCAGGTTGAAGATGATGACTGAGGTCACCGTGATCATGACCCACGGCAAGACCTGTGGGTAGTCACCGTTGGAAAAAGCGTCGATGAAGAACTTCCCCATGCCGGGCCATTGAAAGACCTGCTCGGTGATGATCAGACCGCCGGCGATGGCCCCCACGTCCAGCGCGAACTGCGTGGTGACTGGAATCAGCGCATTGCGAACTGCGTGACGGAAGATCACGGTTCGCTCGAGCAAGCCCTTTGCCCTCGCCGTCCGCATGTAGTCGGCTTGCAGGACCTCGAGCATGCTCGCTCGCATGTAGCGGCTGTAGACCGCCACGATCTGCACCGCGAGCACGAGCGAAGGTAAGAACAGATGTCGAAGCCGGTCCACTAAGTGGAAGCCAGTGGTCCCCGGACTGAACATGCCGGTGATGTAGAAGATCGGTTCTCGGAGATGGAACCATTTCACGAGGTAGATGCCGAAGAAGATCTGAAGCATCAGGCCGAACCAGAAGTTCGGGAGCGAGAGGCCGAAGAAGGCGGCGCCGGTCGAGATGTGGTCGAACAACGAGTACTGCTTGAGCGCCGAGTAGATTCCAATCCCCACGCCGATGGCGAGCGAGATCACCGTGGCGAAGCTGCCCAGCACCAGCGAGTTCCAAAGCGCTTGCCGGATGTCCTTCGAGACGGACTGGTTCGTCAGCAGCGACTTGCCCCAGTCAAAGCGGATGAAGTGGGTGAACCATCCGATGTACTGCTGGTAGCCGGACTTATTCAGGCCCAGCGCCTCTCGGGCCTTCTCGAGGGCTTCGTGGCTGACGCGCGGGTTCGCCCCGATGGCTTTGGTGAAGTCTCCGTTCAGCCGGATCACCACG
>DASVPT010000230.1:0-3427 GCA_036389535.1 Actinomycetota bacterium | reverse complement strand
CCCGCTCGAGGCGAGGATCATCTTCGTGTGCGACGCGTTCCACGCGATGACCACGGACCGGCCGTACCGAAACGCACTTTCACAGACCGAGGCGATTCGCCGCCTCAAACTCGCCGCCGGGCGGCAGTTCGACCCCACCGTGGTGGCGGCGTTCATCC
Organism: Actinomycetota bacterium; assembly: GCA_036389535.1. Lineage (GTDB taxonomy): Bacteria > Actinomycetota > UBA4738 > UBA4738 > UBA4738 > JALYGK01. The sequence goes on along the minus strand of DASVPT010000230.1, from coordinate 3,269 downwards.
GGTTGCACGCCGCCGACCTCATTCACGCGCACTGACGAACGCGGCCGCCCCCGGCGCCACCTACTCTCTGAGGGTCCCGAACCAAGGACTCTGAGGGCGGCATGAAATCAATCGGTTTGGTGGGCGAGCCCTACGCGGGGAAGTCGACGCTGTTCACGGCGCTCACCCGTGTCGGAGCGGCCGGGGGCCGCGCGAACCAGGCGGTGGTTCCGGTCCACGACGAACGGGTCGAAACCGTGGCGGAAATCGAACGATCTCGGAAAATCGTCCATTCCCAGGTTCGGTTCGTGGACGTGCCCGGAGGGGGGAGTGCGCAAAGCCTGGCGGCGCTCCGCGAGACCGACGCACTCTGTCTGGTGCTGCGGGGGTTTGGGTCCGACGCGGATCCCGCCGGCGAGCTGAACGAGGTCACGTCGGACCTGCTGGTCGCCGACTTGGCGCTCGCGGAGTCGGCTCTGGAGGGAGCCCGGCGCCGGGCGAAGGGCCGCGGAAAGCAGGAGGCCGACGAGGTCGGAACCCTGGAACGCGCCCATGCCGCGCTCGACAAGGAGACGCCTTTGCGGGACGCCGACCTTGACGACGCCGATCGAAAGATCCTCCGAGCGCTCGGACCGCTCACCCTGAAGCCGTGGATCGTGATTGCGAACCTGGAGGAAGGCGCCGACCTTCCGGCGGGCCTGCCGGAGGGAACAGTTCCCGTCTACGCCGAGATCGAAGCGGAGACAGCAAGCATGCCGGAAGAGGAGGCCCGGGCGCTGTTGGAGGAGTTCGGCGTTGCGGAGCCCGGCCTCGACCGTGTGGTCCGGGCCTGCTATGGCGCCCTCGACCTACTGACGTTCCTCACAGGTGCCGAACAGGAGGCTCGGGCGTGGGAGGTCCACCGCGGCGCCACGGCGCCCGAAGCCGCCGGCGCGATCCACTCGGATCTTCAGCGCGGATTCATTCGAGCGGAGGTCGTCGGGTACGAGGACTTCGTCGAGGTTGGAGGCTGGCGCGGGGCCAGGGCCCGGGGCGTGGTCCGAATCGAGGGAAAGGACTACGTCGTCCAGGAAGGCGACGTGATGCTCATTCGTTTTGCCGTGTGACGGGCACTATGCGGCGCCTGCTATTAGGCCGCGCGGAGCTCGAACCAGACCTTCGTCCCGCGATCGACCGTCACGCCCCACCGATCGGCGAGCTGCGCCACGAGATAGAGGCCCCACCCGGAGGTGCTGTACATGGTCACTGCGGCCGGCGTGGGCTCGAAGCCGTCACCCGGGTCAACGACCTCCACCCTGATGGAAGGCCCGTCCTTCCCGACCGTGAGCTCGATCCACCCTTCCTCGCCGAGGCCGGCATGCCTCACGCAGTTGGTGACCAGCTCGCTCACCAGGAGGCGCAGATTCTCCAGGATCTCCTTCGGCACGTCGTCCGCCAGGCGATCCAGGGCGTGCCGGGCGTTTCGCGGGGCGTCGCGATTCGGGGGAAGCTTGAGCTCAAGCTCGGTCTTCAACGATGTCTCCCAAGGTCGAAGGATCGTCGATGAACTCGAGGCGCTTGTCGAGGAGGGCTATCAGAAACACCCGGTGAACCGAATCGGGGCCGCGTATCACGGCAAACTTCCTGCTGTCTTGCCGAGAGCGAAGATCGGCCTCGAGGACGAGCCGGAGCCCGGACGAGTCGAGGAACTCCAATCCGCGTAGGTCGAGGACGAGGAGCTCCGGTCTGTGTTTCTCGACGCCCTTGAGGGCTCGATCGACCTCGGGAACCTCTGAGAGGTCGAGCTCGCCGTGGAGGGAGACCAGCGCCAGGCCATCGCTCTCCTTGACTCGCACGTCGACCACCCTTACTCGCCCTCCACCCTGTGGTTGTCTGAGAGCCGAACGACCAGGACCGCCACATCGTCCTGTGGCGATTCTGCTTCATCGCTCACCGCTCGGTCGATCGTCGCGGCGATTCCGGCGGCGTCCTGCCCCGCGCACGACGCCACGAGCTCGACCAGACCTTCGGCGCCGACCCGCCCTCCCGCGGACTGACGATCGGTGAGGCCGTCGGTGTACAGAATCAGCGCATCTCCCGGCCGCAGCGACGCGGGTCGATCAACGAGTAGAGGGTCGGGAAAGATGCCCAAGAGCGTTCCTTCGGTACCACACGCCTCGACCGTGCCATCGGAGCGAAGCACCAGCGGAAGGGGATGACCGCCACAGCACACCGCGAGGTCGGCGCGATCCGCGCGCGGTTGAAGACGGACATAGGAGACCGTGCAGAACGTGTGATCCGACCGCTGCTGCATGACGGCGTCGTTCAGGGCGCTCAGGATTCGACTCGGCTTGCGCTCTACGGCCGCAGCGGCCCGTATGGTGTGGCGGGCCAGGCCCGTGACGGCCGCGGCGTCCGGACCCTTTCCGCAGACGTCGCCGATCACGAACGCCCACGAGCGGGCGGAGCTCGGGAAGACGTCGTAGAAGTCGCCCCCGACGTCGAACATCTCCCCGGCAGGCTTGTAGAGCGAGGAAAGCTCCACGCCCGGCACCGACGGGAGCTTGTGAGGAAGGAGGCTTTGTTGGAGCGTTTGGGCGACATAGCTTCGCTCTTCGAACAACCGGGCGTTCTCGACCGCCAATGCGGCTCGCCTGGCTAGATCCTGCGCCAGCTCTAGGTCGTGCTCGTCGTACCGGCGGCCCGATTCCGCGAAGATGAACGTGATCGCGCCGAGCGTCCGGCCCCGCACCAACATCGGGGCGATGATGGCGGATCTGAGCTGGAGCTCCCGGAGGAGCCGCTTGTGCTCGTCGTCTCTCGCCGTCCCTTCGACCATGGACGGAGAAATATCCCGGAAAAGTTGAGGCTCCCCCGTTCGGATGACTTCGTGCACACCGGATGGCGCGCTCGGGTCGGGCGGGTACCTCAGGCGAAGCTCTTTGGCGAGGTCCACCTTTCTGGGATCCACGTGAGTGACGGCAAGATCATTGACGGTGCCGTCTTGCTCTTTGATGCTGACGGCGCACCAGTCCGCGAGACGCGGTACGGCGAGCCGTGCCACCTTGGCCAGGGTGTCTTCGTACGCGAGCGATTCCGAAAGCGCCTCACTGGCCTCCGCGAGGAACCGCTGGCCCTCTTCCGCCCGCCGGAGCTGGTCCTCGACTCGTTTCCGGTCGGTGATGTCCCTGATGAACCCGGCGAAGAACGGCTCGCCCTCAGCGTGCACTCTGGTGATGGCCAGCTCCACGGGAAACTCCGACCCGTCCGAGCGCATGCCGGTGAGCTCCAGGCGCCTTCCGAGAACCGGC